>JANODM010000059.1:0-12319 GCA_031412695.1 Alphaproteobacteria bacterium | reverse complement strand
TGGCGCGGTACCACCAGCTTGGTCGAAGTGGATGGCGGACGTCAGGTCTCGACGGAAATTTCCGTAAAATATAATCGCGAAGATGCGATCACTCAAGCGCAATGGAAATCGAAAAAAGCGAATGTGTGGATTTCGTCGTTGTCTCTGTTCGGTCTTCCGATTGACACGCAAATCATGCTGGGGATCGTCTTGATGATCCCGATCGGCGGTTTGGTCATCGTGTTTCTGCGCCAAATGATCGGCGTGCCGACTTTCGGTACGTTTATGCCTGTATTGATCGCGCTGTCATTCCGCGAGACGGGCATGGTATGGGGGACAGTCTTATTCGGTACGATCGTTCTGGTCGGACTCTATTTACGAGCCTATTTCGATCAATTGCGCCTTCTGGTCGTGCCGCGTTTGGCGTCCGTACTGACCATCGTCGTCTTGCTGATCGCGGTGATGACGGTTGTGGCCTATAAATTGGGGATCAATGCCGGTTTATCGGTGACGTTATTCCCGATGATTATTTTGACGATGATGATCGAGCGTATGGCATTGATGACCGAAGAATTCGGCGCAAAAGAAACCCACAAATCAACCTATGGATCGATTGTGGCGGCCACAGCCGCCTACTTTGCCATGCATAACGAATTGGTGACGCATTTGGTGTTCGTGTTCCCGGAACTCTTGCTGATCTGTTTGGCCTGCACGATTTTGTTGGGGCGGTATAACGGGTATAAATTATCCGAATATTTCCGTTTTAAAAAATTGGCGCGCAGCATCGAAGCGGCCAAAGCCTTGGACAACAAACCATGATGGTCAAAGATTGGTTTAAGCTGGCATGGTTTACCCGATACGAAGAATTGGGAATTCTGTCGATGAATTCGCGCAACAGCGATTACATCTCGAAATATAATCCGCGCAAAAATTTTCCGCTGGTGGATGATAAAATCATCACCAAAGAACTGGCCGAAGCGGCCGGCATCCCCAGTCCACCTGTTTTCGAATTGATCGAATTCCCCAGCCAGACGATCGATTTCGCCGAACGCATGTTGGTGCATGACGAATTCGTCGTCAAACCCGCCAAAGGGTCGGGCGGCGGCGGCATCATCGTCATCAATGGTCGCACCGCCAAAGGGTTTCGTCGTTCATCGGGCAAGATCATGTCCTTTGATGACATGCGCTATCACCTGACGAATATCCTCAGCGGTTTGTATTCGTTGGGCGGGCAAACCGACAAAGCAATCATTCAATACCGCGTGCATCCTGATAGTTTCTTTTCACAAATGACAACCAGCGGCGTGCCCGATGTGCGCGTCATCGTCTATCGCGGCGTGCCGATCATGGGGATGTTGCGTTTGCCGACGCGCGAAAGTGACGGTAAGGCGAATTTGCATGCGGGCGGCATCGGTGTCGGCGTGCGCATTGCGGACGGGCTTACGACGCATGGCGTGTACCGAGGCGAGCCGATTTTGATGCATCCCGATACTAACGCGCCGATTACGGGTCTGACTATTCCATCTTGGGATACGATCTTGCACATGTCGTCCCGTTTTTACGGCATTACCGGATTGGGCTATTTGGGTGTTGATATCGTGATCGACCGCGACAAAGGTCCGATGATGCTGGAGGTTAATGCGCGCCCGGGCATTGCGATTCAAGTCGCCAATCAACGCGGATTAAAAGAGCGTTTGAAACTGGTCGATCAACATATCGACACATTGACCACGACGGATGAATGTCTGGCCTTTGCGCGCGCGCATTTTTAATTTTGTTTTTTAGTCGGCAAGCGAATAGGTGACGGTTGTTACAACACGTAACGTCTTATCCGTTTCCGAACTTTCCATCACGCCGTCGGCCTGATCGCGCGGCAGAATTTGGAATAGGCCTTGCGTCGCTGATTTCATCGACCCTAAATCCGCGCCTGAATCTTTGGCAAATGTTTCGGCAGCCCGGCGTGCATCGTCGGTTGCCTCTGCCAGTAATTCCGGTTTGACGGCTTTCAATTGCGTATATAAATACACAGGCGCTTGGCCCTCTTTCAGCGTCACGCCTGATTTGATCAAGGCACCGATCTTCATGCCACTTAATGCTTTGACGGCAGCGATCTTGTTGCTGCGGACGCGGACACCCGCATTGACAATGTAACGGGATTTTTCGGCGTCTTGGCTGCGGTAATCGCGCGACAACAAATCGACCATGCTGGTCGGTAATTCGATCAATTCGGAATCGGCTAAACCGTTTTCCTTGAGGAAAGAACGAATTTTGGATGCGTCTTCTTCGACTTTGGCTTGGACGTCGGCGACATCATTGCCGGTTGCGACGAACCCGATATTCCAAATTGCCAAATCAGCCTCGACGTTGCGTTCAGCCAATCCACGTACATCGATGGAACGTTTCGAATCCGACACAGACGAAATGCCTGATCCGATAAACCATCCTGCTAAGGCAAGGCCGAGAGCGCATACTAAAGCCGGTAAAAGCGAACAAAGAGACATGCCTGATTTACAGCGACACATGTATTCCCCGCCATTCATCATGCATCCGCACGCATTTGTGCTGCAAGCTCCGTTTCGTTTGCCGCCGCAACCGCATGTTTTTGGAGCGTCGCCTGGACGCTCGCCTCTTGAGATTGGCGTGTTGTTCTCGGAAATTTGCGTCATCATATTTTCACCCATGTTGGTTGATACCTTAAGTATAGGGCTTAGACGATGAAATGAAAGACGTGATCTACTTGAGACGTGCCGATCTTAGAAATGCATTTTCGGATTATTTTCAGCCGGATTATCGATCGGTGGTGGCGTGTCACCGGGAGGGGTAATTTCCGGACCTGGTGCTGGTGTCGGTTTATCACCATCGGTGCTATTGCTTACCGATGCTTGCGGCATATCGGGTGCATCAAATAAAGATTGTTGAGACGGCGCAGCGTTAGTTGGGTTGACCGCAGGCGCTTCGTTTTTATTTTTATCTTTTTCTTCCTGATACAGATCTTGGGCCGTTGGCTTTTTGTCTTTGTTATTATCTTGGACTATTTTTTGCGGAGCTTTCGGCGTTTCTTTCAGAACTAATTTTTTTACATCTTTTAGTGTCGGCTTCATGACATCTCTCCTGATGAATTTAGGGAATATGACTTTGATTTTAAGCGCTTCGGCATAAAAGAGCCGTCGTAAATGCGGCAACGCACATAATTTTGTCATAAGTTGAAGCGTTCAAAGCAAGTGTTTGTTTACTTGTTCCGCGCTTAAGTAAACGCCGATGAAGCATCATATTACCTTTTTGGGCGTTGCCACGTCATGGGGTGCCGCCTATCGCGGGCCCGAGCAAGCCCCCGCCATGCTGTGGTCGGCAGGTTTAGCCGAGGCGTTGAATCGCCCGCATGTCTCTGTCGATTGGCATGGTATTTTAGAACCCTTTGAAGCCGCGCCCGAATCCGATCAGCGTTTGGATGTCGTCTATCCGCATATCGTGGATATCTCGAATACGGTCGCCCGCGAAATTTCAGAAATCTTACATGCGCAACCGCTTACTACGCCTGTTGTGATCGGCGGCGATCATTCGGTCGCCATCGGTACGTGGTCAGGCGTGATTGCGCAACTTGAGGCGCAAGGCCATTTCGGTTTGTTATGGGTTGATGCGCATATGGATGCGCATACGCCGATCACCTCTCTACAGGGAAAATGGGGCGGCCATTTCCACGGCATGCCCTTGGCGCATTTATTGGGTCACGGCGACAAAGATCTGTGCGAGATCGGCAGCAAGAAAGCGAAGCTGAAAGGTAAGCATGTCGCTTTGGTCGGCGTACGATCTTATGAGGCGGGTGAAGAAAAATTATTGCGTGAAATGGGCGCAAGTATTTTCACGATGGATGATATCGAACGTGACGGTTTAGCCGCCGTGATGCAACAAGCAGTCGCTGTTGTATCAGCCGCCCCCAAAGGGTGGGGATTAAGTTTCGATGTCGACGTGTTTGATCCCGTCGATATGCCGGCGGTTGGAACGCCTGAACCACGCGGGGTGCGCGCCAAAGAGATGCTGGAATTTTTATCCGCTTTCAAATGGCCGTCGCGTCCCCGCGCAATCGAGATCGTTGAATATATCCCAAGCCGCGATGAAACAGGTGTCGGTTTGCAATTGATCGAAAAGATCTTGTGGCTGTTGCTCAAGAAATAAAACCTATCCAGGCAAGCGTAGATAACGCCGTGCAATCCGTTCGCCCAATGCGTCCAAAGACGGTGCGTCGATATGGTTTTGATCGGAATTAACCGCGATATCCGATGTTTCCACATAATGACAATACGCACTGAACGGCGTGGTCATGCAGGTCGTCATCTGGGCATTTACCACTGTACCTGTGTCAGCATAGACGGGGTTTTGTGCGATCTGCACGATATAAGACAGCATTTGTTCGAACCCGGGCGTGGCCATCAGCGCATTTAAAAAGCTTTGTAAACGCGCTGCGTAGGCAATGGCTTCGGCATTGGTTTGTGCATCTGACTCGCCTTGGTACCAAATGAAAAACGGTTTCGGTACATAGCCGTCATCTTCCAATGCCCATTTTGCGCGACGCATCGCCAGTTGCAAATTGATAAAGTTGCTGTTGGCGGTATCCCATGACGTGATCGGTAAACCATCGGCGGTAGATTTCAGGATCTGCAGATTTTTACCCGATAGGGTCGTGAATTTTTTTGCTAGATTCATCTCGCACCCCAGATGCGACGTTGTGAAACCGGCATTATTGACCCCTGCCTGTAACGTCGCCCAGGTCGAGTTGCTGCTGTTGAAAATTTGAGTATTGGCGACTGTTTCATTTGGCGCAAAGGCACTGGCGGAAATCAGGCCGCGGCCTGTTGCGTTGCTTTGTCCCGCTAAAATTGCCAAATCGCGTTCACCGTATTTCGTGACGGAAATGGCTTCGTCCGCTGCACACGCTTCCAAGATGCGATTTTCTTCGGCTTTTGAAATACGGCGTGAAAAAATGACGCATTTTTTAAAGATCATATTGCATTTGAAATTTGCGTCCGGCAATTTGCCCACGATTAATGTGCCTGTGCTGTTGCCGGTCGCATAGGTGCTGAGGTTGCTGGTTTTCACATCGGTGGCACCATTGCTGCGGCCCACTAAATCAAGCGGGTTGCCGGCGCGTGATTCGATATGCACGGACAGGATCGTATTGGCGTTACGTGTAAGGGAATTATTTGCCCCCGAATTGAAAAATACTTGCGACGATCCGTTTCGTGTCGTCACATTATATTGTTGGTTGGCGTTGAAATACCAGACATTCGTGCCTATGCCTGTCGAGGCTTCGGAGGATGTCGACATTAAAACCGCATTAGCGGATTGCGCCGCATCGACTTTGACCAGCATTAAAATCGTACAGCCATTGCCGTTATGCAGAAAATTCCAATCACCGATGGCGCCCGAAATCATTTGGTCAAAAGCAGTGTTTAGAAATTTCAAGCCGCGCTCGCTTGGGATATGAACCGGATAGATCGTCTCGCTGCGCGCGCAATCGATCCATAATTCGCAATTCGGCATCGACGCGACGTTCAAACGCTTGCGCCGTGATTTTACGCCTAAGGATAACGGCATTAAAATTTCTCCGAGATATATAACGTACCATCAGAGGACGCTCGGATCGCGGCAATATAGCCGTACGTTTGCGTCGCCGATCCTGCAACGGCGATGTCCATATAGGTATCGGCGGGCAGATAATGATCAGATGTCGTCGCGGTGACAGTATTATTTCCCAAACGAATAAACATCGGTACGGTGGCATAGACGCCGATCACGCGTGTTGCTGTGTCAAATGCGTTTGTGTTACGCGCGGCGGCGGCGGTGACGGCAACGGTTTGTGCGAAACCCGGACGCGGGCGCAGAACAGGAATCGGGTTGTTATTGGTATCGGTCGGAAGCAAGGTCATAAGGGTTCCTTTTGGAGTTTAAATGTAAAAAATCCCGCAAACACAAAGTGTTGCGGGGCACGGATCAGACAGCATTATAGGAATTTGATCCTATATTCTCATGGAATCGGATTCATGTCAAGCGCGGAATTTGGGTGAATTATCCAATCCGTTTAATCGCTGCGAAAAAAGCATAGCTGAACATCGCGGCAAATGTTTGGCGAATGCGCAAGCCCGCGACATCGCGATAGACGCGCCACGTCCCCATAGCCGAACGGAAAAAATTCTTGAGGGTTCGGCCTGGAATAATACGGTCGCGCGCCAAATCGGAATCCAACAAGACGATGTCATGCCCTGCTTTGGTGACATTCAACCACAACGCTAAATCATCGCGGCGCGATAAGGTGGTGTCGAATTGAACGGGGCCGACCATGTCACGGTCCAACATGACGGTTATGGTTTCAACGCTGTTACGGTGTAATAATGTGTCAAATGTCACGCGTGCAGGCCCGCGCAAAAGGCGACCAGGCTTGCCGTTTAACGTTATGCGGCGATAGGCGTGATAGCTGGCTGCAACAATATTGTCTTGCATAAACGCAAGTTGCGTTACCAATTTTTCCGGCAGCCACAGATCGTCGGCATCGAGAAAAGCGATATAGCGACCATGCGCTGCTTTGAGGCCTGCATTGCGTGCTGCAGCTGACCCGTTATTTTCAGCGCGACGGATAAGGCGGATACGGCGATCATCGGCGGCAAAGCGTTCGACGATCGCACCCGTACCATCGCCCGATGAATCATCGACAATGATCATTTCCCAATCTTGAAATGTCTGGGATTGCACAGACGTAATCGCATCCGCAATCGTGCGGGACGCATTATACGCAGGCGTGATGATCGAAATCAAAGGCATAAACCGAATATAGCGTCAAAGCGCGATATTGGAAAGGTGGGGGGATAGAGGCGCAGAAAATATGCGTAACCCTTGCGAAAGCGAGGGTCTTATCATTCTGCTGGAGATCCCCGCTTACGCAGGGATTACGACTAAAATTATTGGTGCTATAACCCATCACCGGCTTGCGCCACCCTCTCCCTTTGGGAAAGGGTTCAACGAAAGCTTTTGATACTCTTAACCCTCTGCGCCCTCTTTGGGTTGGATAGCGCGGATGATGTTGTTGAACAGGCTGGGCTGTTTGCGCACGATTTGTTTTTCAATAAACTGAATGATCGACCCTGCGATATTTTTCTCTGTCGATCCTTCGATGCCTTCTAACCCCGGCGATGAATTAACCTCCAAGATTTTCGGGCCGTCTTTGGCACGAATGATGTCAACGCCTGCGACATTCAGCCCCAAGACTTTGGCGGCCTGAACGGCGATTTTCTTTTCTTCGGTGGTAATCTCGATCGGTGTTGCGATGCCGCCACGGTGAATATTCGACCGGAATTCGCCTGCGACCGCTTGGCGCTCCATCGCTGCAATCACTTTGTTGCCGATCACGAAAGCGCGGATATCGCGGCCTTGCGCTTCGTCAACAAATTCTTGAACCAAGAAATTTGCGCCTAATGTTTTGAAGGCATCGATCATGGATTCAGCGCCTTTGTTGCTGTCGGCCAAGACGACACCAGCACCTTGCGTACCTTCCAGCAATTTGATGATCAACGGGGCGCCGCCGACCATTTGAATCAAATCTTTTGAATCCGCCGGGCTGTTAGCAAAACCGGTTTTCGGCAACGCGATCCCTTTGCGTGCCAAAAGCTGCATTGCGCGCAATTTATCGCGGGAACGTGAAATCGAAATAGCAGAATTCAAACAATGTGCGCCCATCAACTCAAACTGGCGCAAGACAGCCGTACCGTAAAACGTGTGACTGGGGCGCAGACGTGGGATGACGGCGTCGATTTCCTCGATGACGTATCCGCCGCGATAATGAATACTGGGGACGCGGTCGGTAATCGACATATAGCAATTATTCGCCTTGAGAAAAATCATCTCGTGGCCGCGTTTGGCGCCTTCTTCCATGATGCGCTTGTGCGAATAGAGTTCGGGATCCGTAGCCAAGAGAGCGATTTTCATGATTTGTTTCCTTCCGGTTCCTTAGGATGTTCTTTGGCAGAATCTTTGCTCGATTTCAATTCGTTTTTCGCAACGGCTTTGACGATCGGCGGCGTTCCGGGTTTGCGCGTTTTGACTTTGTCGTAAAATGATTTGGCGTGACTTGGTTTGGTTTTGTCCAGCAAGGTCGATTGCGCCGGGTTCACCAAAAATCCGAAGCGTTCCATTGCCTGACGACCCAGCAACATGCGAAACGCCATTTTCTCGCGGTTCGTCAAGGTAATCTCAATCGCGCGGGTCATCTCGCCAATTGTCGCAAAGGTTTCGATGACCAAACGTTTTTCACCTTTACCACCCGAATCCGTCACCAAACGACGATCGATCACGGGGGCTTCGCATTGCACGGTGAATTGATTATTACCCTGCAAGGGATGGATGTTGAAACGCACCCACGGTGCGCCTTTGTTGCTGAACGTTTGAATATCAAAAGCATGCAACGCCGAGGTGCGCGCCCCCGTATCGGCTTTTGCTTTGATCAGCGGCAGACCGATTTGCGGCAGTTTAATCCACTCCGCCCACCCGATGATGGTTTTTTCTTTTGACATGCCAACACCATAAGCGATGCTGCGTATTTTACCAGTCTGAAATAATCAACGCAAAAATGATGGATATTTTATTTAGCCTGCGCGTTTAGCGGTTTTCGTATGCGCAGTACGGGTGCGGAATCGCGATCCCGGCATCACAATGGTCACGGTCGTGCCTTTACCAAGTTGCGATTGAATTTGCAATCTTCCGCCATGTAATTCCGCCATCGCACGTGTCAGGGGCAATCCAAGACCCGTGCCTGTACCATCCGAAATCGACGCCTGGCCTTGGTTGAATGGCTCCATCACCGATTGTAAATCTTTATCTTCGATGCCTCTTCCGTGATCGCGGACCGATAACCACGCCGCACCCGATTTCGCATCAACCGTCGCAGAAATGGTGATCGTCGTCGCGGCATAGGAAAACTTAATCGCGTTCGATAACAAATTGAATAACATCTGGCGCAGTACGCGTTTATCGGCATACAGATTTTCAAAATTATCGTCGACATGGATATCCATTTTGACGCAGCCCGCATCGGCACGATCCTGCATGACGCGCACCACTGATTGCAACAGTAAGCGCACGTCGATTTCCTGTTCGATCAATTCGAATTTGCCGGCTTCAATTTTCGACATATCCAACACGTCGTTGATAATCTCGAGAAGATGTTGCGCGGCGAAATGAATATCGGTCATGTATTCAGCGTATTTCGGATGGCCAAGAGGCCCGAAGGTCTCATTTTTGGTCAATTCGGAAAAGCCCAAGATGGCGTTCAGCGGTGTGCGCAATTCATGCGACATGCTGGCCAGAAATGCGGATTTGGCGCGGTTGGCCGTGTCCGCTTGCTCTTTGGCCCAACGTAAGGATTCTTCCAGATGTTTATGCTCGGAAATATCGACGAAGGTATGAATGACCAGTGGGCGGTCAGGATGCAAATGTAATGGCGCGGACGTGACTAGTACGTCGACTTCTTTTTCGTCGGGCGTTTTAAGCCGCCATTCATAGCGTGCTTCGGCTTGGCCGCGCAGAAAATCTTTATAGGCTTGGGCTGCGATTTTACGGTCGTCGCCGACAAAGAGTTTGGAAAAATCTGACCCGATAATATCACGACGACGGAAACCGAATTCGCGGATAAATGCCTCGTTGACGCGTAACACGCGGCGTTCTTTGTCAGTGACAAAAATACCCAAAGAGCTGGCGTCGAAAGCGGATGACATTAACATTAATGCGTGATCGCGTTCTTTTTGCAATTCCAATTTATCGGCGTCAAACGGCAAGGCGGTGATGTCGATATGTTCGACATGGCCGCGCGCGTCGAAAATCGGATTGAATGTAAAACTTTGCAGGCTTTCGGTCAGCGGATTTAAATTCGTCGCCTCAAGCACCAGTAATTTTTGTTCTTTGACGCATCGTATCGCGGCCGATTCCAAAAAATCCGCCATTGGTTTGATCAAGACGTGATGCAATTGTTTGCCGCCAACATTTTGCGCGTTGATACCGTATAATGCCGCTGCTGCCGGATTACACAGACGCAGCGTCAATTCGTTTTGCGCGCTGACATGCAACACCAAATTGGCGTAGGGAAAATGGGTGAAGAGCGCTTGCTCGATCGATTCCATGCGGCCTTGTTAGAATCAGTGCGAATTAGAATCACTGAGTGATAGAAGGGGGGATAGACGCTGACTCTGCCCATTTCTTGGGATCGGTACAACCGGATTCCGATAAGTATAGCAAATTATGTATAAAAAGAAAAACGAATTCAATTGATTAACGCAATTTATTTTACGGAATGCTTTGTCTAGAGCGTAAAAAAAACCGGGAGGTTCCCGGTTTTTTCGAATTACATTCGGTTAGCCAGCTAGGTTGGCCCATGGACCGCAGGAGCTTTGGGAGTTGTCGTGCCAGAGGCAGGTGCCGTATTAAGATTTGTTATTTCCGATGTGACACGTTTCTGATCGTCAATTGCATCTTTGACAATATCACCGGATGAAACGCGCCAGGTGTTTATATCGCCGTGAGCTTCTTGATCAAAGTAGTTTTTGCTATGTCTCGACATCGGCAGCTCCATGGGTTCGAATCTGAAAGATGTTTTAGTATACATAATAAATATATAAAAAGCAATCTAATTTGATGATAGGTTTAAATTGTTAGTTTTTAATGGGTTAATTGTTTTTCCATGACGCAATTCACCAAGAATTGTCGTTCCGAACGCAATAGATAGAGGAATTTTTGGCGGCTTTGTCGGGACGCGATAAAAGATCCCCTCGTCAGTCTTGCGGCCTCGCTCGGAATGACAGAGCGCGCGCGTGTTATGCGCAGCGGCGATGGGGAGAGAGGGGACGAAATGCTTTGTGGTTTTGTTGTGCTCGACCCCGTTCAAGAACGAGTACGCTTTGGTTTCGCATCTCGTTAAGACGGTCTTGAAAGCGGATCACATCGTCGTCTTTTGCAGATTCGAAAAAATGCGAAGCATACATTTCCCACACCGCTATTGGGTGTCCTTCAAGATTGGGTACCCAATAGCCGCTCATGATGTGTCCTTTAAAAAACTGTTTTACGAACAAGGAGTTCCGGGTGCTAGGCGAGGCAATTGTGACGATGGTTTTTTATTGGAGCGGTCTGTAGCAGGCACTGCGCGCTCGCCAAAATAAGGGTCTATGACATCGGCGCGTTGTTGCACGAAAAAACCAGATTGCGTTTCGGCAGCAACGTTTCCGTTTTGAGGATTGATTTCTTTTTGAGGGTAGTCAGTCGTAAGATTGCACATGGTGTTCCTCGTAATGAAAAAAGTGAATTACGGTGTAGGGCGATATTTCGTTACTTTAATTTCTTCATGCAAGCCGAATTCTTCAAAAGAAGCGGGTTCCGTCGGCGTTCCGCCTGCGGGAGCAACTTCATCTTCTTGATTACACATTTCCAAATGAGTTAGACGTACCAAAGCCTCACGTTGCGCTGCCCAAGGAGTAATATTCTGAGCATTGGTTACGTCGCGTGCAGTGGCACTCCATGCCTTTTCTTCGTCGGCACTTCTGTAATCTTGGCAAGGGATCATGATGTCGTATCCTTTTAAAAGTTAAATGACGCCAGGCGTGTCTTGGGGCTGCGCAGATTTTGCATCTGTAGAGTGCATATTAACCATCATAGTAGCAAGTGCCTTCGCCATCACATCGTCAACGACGCGGTGATCTCTACGAATATGATCGTAATCCACGGGAATCAAACGAGGTGTGCAAAAGTTATCTTTGTATAATTTATCCAACGCGGCTTGATTAGCCGAGGCCTCGTCTCGCATGGCCTGCTGGTGTGCGTCTAGCGCAGCTTCAACAGCTTGTTGGGTAGCATCCCTTTCTACCAAACATCTCGCTATGCTTGCATCAAGATAAGACGTAGGAGAAATAATCGACTTAATAAGCTTTTCGTTATTAGGCATGGACGGAGTTACATCGCGCGGTAGTTTAACTTCATTGATAAAAGTGTGCTTTTCCTTGGTCATGCTTGGCCTCGCTAAAACCTAATAATGCCGTCAGTATACATAACTATGATTCGGAGTCAAGGTAGAAAGGGTTAATTTGGCGGGTCTCTTAGAATGAAACACGGATAAAGAAAGCGCAGAAGATTTATAAAGATGGCGGGTCGCTGCCCGCCATGACGAATTTCTTTAATTTTAAAAACAATCCGTCATCCCGGACTTGATCCGGGATCTCGTTCGACATGTTGAAACCCTCGTTTATACGAGGGTTACGATTCTTTCGTTGAAGAAATAAATTTTACGCGTTGCCTTGTTCGGTCATCACGTTTT
>JANODM010000058.1:0-4049 GCA_031412695.1 Alphaproteobacteria bacterium | reverse complement strand
CGGCATCGCTGCACTGATGAAAAAAATGTTTCCGTATCACAAGGATACGAATGATCTGTCTACGCCTTTATATTTGGATGATCGTGATCTGACGACACCGTCGGTCGGATTAAGTACTGCCGAACGCGAGGCGTTGCGTTTGGGCGATCAGGTTCTGGTGATGTTGACCAAAACGCCGGAATTATTTTTGGTGAATGATAATGCCAAGCTGCAACGCGTCTTGGAACGCGATAATAATGTCGACCGTTTGTACGAACAGATCAAATTTTATTTGGCGAAATTGTCACGGGATGGCATGGATGAAAAGCAAGCAAAACGCCATGTCGATTTGCTGATGTTCATCATCAGCCTGGAACATATCGGCGATATCATCGTGCATAATTTATGCGATCTGGCATCAAAAAAATGGCGGAACAACCTTAGTTTTTCAAAACAAGGCTGGTCTGAAATCGAAGCCTATCACGCCCAAGTGACCGCGAATTTTCGTTTGGCGATGAACGTATTTCATACAGGCGATCCGTTACTGGCGCGTGAACTGGTACGACAAAAAGAATTGCTGCAACAGGAAAGCTTTGCCAGCGCCGGAACACATTTCGAACGCCTGCGTCAGGGCCTGTTGGAATCATTGCGGTCCAGCAGTTTGCATTTGGATATCATTCGCGATTTGCGTCGTATCAATGATTATTTGACGTCCGTGGCCTATCCGGTGCTCGAGGCGCACGGCATCCTGCAAAGCCGTATCAAGACCTAGAAAAAATTCCTTTTTTTAGGGGCGTCTGCAAGTGACAAGGTGCGGCTTTTCGCCTAAAGTGGCGGCATGAGTAATACCATTTTAAAAACGGATGCGATTATCGTCGGGGCGGGACCTGTGGGTCTTTTTGCCGTGTTCGAATTGGGTTTGGTAGATGTCAAATGCCACCTTGTCGATATTTTGGATCGTGCGGGCGGACAATGCGCTGAACTTTATCCTGAAAAACCGATCTATGATATTCCCGCGCATCCCGTGATTTCAGGTCAGGAATTGACGGATAAATTATTAGAGCAGATCAAGCCGTTCAACCCTGTCTTTCATTTCAGTCAGTTGGTAACAGGCTTGGAAAAAACATCCGAGGACGTGTGGCGATTGACGACGGATGCGGGCACCGTGCTTGAGGCTCCTGTTGTGGTGATTGCGGCAGGTGGGGGATCATTCACGCCGAAAAAACCACCCATTCCCGGCATCGAAGCGTTTGAGAATCTTTCGGTATTTTATGCCGTCCGCGAGCGTGACCGTTTCAAGGATAAAAACCTGATCATCATCGGAGGCGGCGATTCGGCTCTTGATTGGACTTTAAATTTACAGCCTATCGCAAAGCGTGTGACATTAATTCACCGTCGTGACGATTTTCGCGCAGCCCCACACAGTGTAAACGCAATGAAAAAACTGGCGGAGGCAGGCGATATCGATTTCCGTTTGGGGACGGTATCGCAATTGCACGGCGAAAACGGGCACGTCACGTCCGCGACGTTGCAGGCGGATAATGGCATTTTGCGTGAAATTCCCTGTGATGCAGTTCTGCCGTTTTTCGGCCTGACGATGAAATTGGGTCCCGTTGCGGATTTCGGTTTGAACTTGCATGAAAACCGCATCGCAGTGGATACGGAAAAATTCGAAACCTCTACGCCTGGGATTTTCGCAATCGGCGATATCAATCATTATCCGGGAAAGTTAAAGCTGATTTTATCAGGGTTTCACGAAGCGGCGCTGATGGCGCAGGCGGCTTTCCGCCTTGTGCATCCCGATAAAAAGCTTAGATTTGAATACACGACATCCAGCACAGCCATTCATAAGAAACTGGGGTTAAAAGAGGATCGATGAATTTTACCATTCGCCCTGCCACTGAAAGCGATATTCCGTTTATCTTGCGGGGCAATGATATTATCGATCAGCTGAGCGACCTTAAACCTAAACGCGGTTTGTCGGCTGATCATTTGCGCCGCGACATGTTCGGTGAAAAACCGATCGCATACGGCCTTGTCGCGATGGCGCATAACCCCGATACGGATCGCCTTGAACAAGCAGCATTCGTTATTTATTCGTTTTTCTATTTGGCATCCGAAGGCAACTCGATTTGGGTATCGAAATTCTTTATCGATCCGTTTTGTCGCAAACAAAATTTAGGGCCGACGATCAAGAAATACTTATTTGATACCTATCCCGATGCGCCGTCAATTTTTGGCTCTGTGGGTGTATATAACAAAGTTGCACGCATGTTCTTTTCGTCGTTGGGCGCAGATCGTTATGATGATTTCCCGCTTTACGGCGCCAAGAGAAAACCATGAGTTTTCACATTCGCCCTGCCGTTGAAAGCGATATTCCGTTTATCCTGCATGGCAATATCGTGGTGGATGAGAAAAGCCATTATCAAGCGCCCGATGCATTGTCAGTTGAGCGCCTGAAACGCGATATTTTTTCTGATAATCCGCGTGCGTTTATCGATGTTGCCGAATTGAACGAAGGTGAATTAGGAGCATTTGTTTTTTACTCTTATTGCTATTACGCTAGCGAAGGCGAGGGCATATGGGTGACAAATTTGTATATCGATCCGTTGGCTCGTAAAACTGGATTGGGTGGAGCTTTAATGGAGCATTTGAAATCTAAATTTCCAACCTGTTCCGGTATTTATGGTGCAATCGCGGAAAAAATACACTAGCACGCCACTTCTTTGCTAAAATAGGCGGCATTCGCTATCCTGAATTTGTTATTTACGGAGCACCAAATACTTGGGGAGAGATCCAATGAACATCACCATTCGTCCTGCTAAAGAATCCGACATTCAGTTTATCCTGGACGGATATTTTCTGATCAACCGCGAAACGCCGATGCAGACGGCTAACGTTCTAACCAGCGAGAAGATCAAACGCGACGTGTTGTCGCCTAATCCCAAAGCCTATATCGATATCGCCGAGATTAATCCGGGCGAGCCGATGGGGTTTATTTTCTATTCCACCGTCTATTACGCCAGTACGGGTCAAGTCTTGTGGGTGACGAATTTATATGTTGATCCGTTCGCGCAAGGTCGCGGCATCGCATCGGTCGGTAAAATGTTGATTTGGAATACGGTCAAACGTATCCCGGATGCTCAGGGCGTTTACGGATGCACTGAACACAATAATCATAATGCCATTAATTTTTTCTCGCGCATCGGGCTCAAACAATTTGAACATTTCTTGATGATCGGCACGAATGATCTGCAGGGTGAACCTGAAAGTGACTAATACCGACCCGATCATCATCGTAAAAGATCGAGAGGGTGAAACGCATCGTTTGCCTGCACTGTCGGGTTGGCGCGTGATGGAGATTATTCGCGATCATGATTTACCCATCCGTGCCGAATGTGGCGGATCCTGCGCGTGCGCAACATGCCATGTCTATGTCGATGCAAAGTGGCAGGATAAATTCCAAGCACCGAACGACGATGAGATTCATTTATTGGACGGGGTCGAAGGCTATGACGCCAAAGCATCACGTCTGTCGTGCCAATTGATCATGCGAGATGAACTGGATGGATTGATTGTAACGCTTGCGCCAGGATCAGAGCCTTAAAGAATAATCTCGGTCGATTGCGGCGTCCAATTGCCCGGGACGATTACGCCTGCATTGGTAACGCGGATGGAATGCAATTTGCCGTCTAAATGACTGTTCCAAAAATGCAGAAATTTTTTCAAGGTCGGAAATTGCGGAGCATGATCGTAATCCTGCCACAGATATTGTTGCAACAGATCGGGATAGTCGGGGAAATGATATAAAATCTCCGCCGTCGTAAGGACACGTTGATCCAGTTGCTTAATAAGATCAGCCATGCCCGATTATATCAAGCAACGGTTAAAGCTTGGTTTCGTTAATAAACGTTTCTCAGGGCCAGGCCGATGATCAGGCCGATAATCGCAATGCCCCAATTCAAACCGCCATAGATCAGGCGCATGTTTTTATCGCGCAGGAATTTTTCGCGGGGCGTGTCTTTGAGCAAATCGGCGTTGATGCCTAAGCCCACGATAAAACCGACAAT
>JANODM010000057.1:0-3738 GCA_031412695.1 Alphaproteobacteria bacterium | reverse complement strand
CAGTTGCTTCGCAAAATCCCGACCGATCATCTGACGTTTTTGGAAAATCTCAAGCTCTGTGACACCAAAGGCGATTTCTTTTTCGTACATGCGGGGATCGACCCCAGACGAGGCCTGAACACGCAAAACCCGTCAGATTTGCTGATGATCGGGGATGCGTTCCTCAATAGCAAGAAAGTATATGACAAAGTTATCGTGCACGGTCATACACCTTATTTAATGCCCGTGGTACGCAAAAACCGCATCGGGATAAATACCCAACCTGATAAATCAGGAATTTTATCAGGCTTGATGATTGATAATGATAACATAATCATTTTGCAAACTAAGTGATAAAAATTAATGTGTTACAGGGTGTTTTTCACCTTGTTTTGTAAAGCCGTATCGGCAATCCTTCATTGCACTTCATACAACGGTATTTGCAATGCATTTCTGGCGATTACTCCTCGTTGCTTTGCCGCTTTTCTTCTGTTCAGCAAGTGGCCATGCGGCTCAGCACAAAACACAAGACATTCCGGTTATACAGCGCACGCAACCACGCGTAGAAGCGACAGGCGGAAAACTTGGCGGTTTTATGCTGTATCCGTCGGTTGAGTTATTGGAAAACCTTGACAGCAATATCTACGCTCGCAAAACCGACCGCAACAGTGACTTCATCACGCGTATCCAGCCCGGCCTCAAACTAAACGGCTTGAATAAACGATACGGCGCACATGCCGCCTTCAGTGCCGATCACGGGGTATATAAACGCTTTTCGAAGGAGAATTTTACGGATTACTATGCCCGTATCTTGCCTTATTGGGTTCTCAAAAAGACGATAACCCTGAAAGCCGAGCTGGTAAGGGAACGTCTACACCAGCAACGAACTGATCCAGATGCCGTTCGTAATACGGCCGCCATTGAGGCGACACTCTTTGACCGTACTGCCTTGAAATTATCGGGCCTTTATCAACGCGGCCGCATGGCCCTAACGCTAGGGGCGGAGAGGGCGTATATCGATTTTGATAACGGATCGACTGCAGGCGGACAAACCATCATCAATGACGATCGTAACCGCTTTGAAAACAACCTGACAGCGGATATCGCGTGCGATATAACCGATCGCAGTACAGTGTATTGGCGTTCTCAATGGTTGAACCGTGATTATAAACGCCCCGATTTCGATCCCGTCGCGGCCCTGTACAACGGAGCAGAGCGTGACTCGAATGGTATGCAATCGCTGATAGGGCTGCGCTTTCCGTTGACGTCTTTAGTTTCGGCAGATGCGAATATCGGTTATCGCCATCAAAATTTCAGTGATACAAGTTACAAAGATGTCGGAATTGGCATTGGCCACATTGGCCTGACCTGGCTGGCGACGCGTTTGACAACACTGGAACTTAATGCGTCGCGCGATGTGATCGAGACGAACCAGCGAAACGCGTCGGCTTTTACCGATAATCGTCTCGCCGCAACGGTGTCGCATGAATTACGGCGCAATCTGATTTTGCAGGCCACAGGCGGGATTGGTACAAACGATTATATCGGCATTGATCGCACAGACGATTACCGCATAGCCGGCGTTGCAGCTGTTTATAAAATGAATCGGTATGTGCATTGGCGCGTAGCCTATGACGCGGATACGCGGTCGTCGAATGTCGATGCGGCGGATTACACACGTCATCGCGTATTTTTATCTTCAAGGGTGCAGTTCTAGTGTTACGTTTTTGCTTTGTTCTTACAGTCCTAGTGTTGACGGGTTGCGCCGGCAAACATCCGATGGCTCCGAATTCCATTCATCACCAATCCTATCGTCTGAACACGGGCGATACGATCCGATTGAATGTTTTTGATGAACCAGACTTGTCAGGCAATTATACATTAGACGGAGAAGGGATGGCGGCATTGCCGTTGATCGGAAAAATCGACATCACGTCGCGCACCGAAATAGAAGCAGCCGAAACCATAGCCGCCTTATTGAAAGAAAAAGGCTATTTGAAAAATCCGAAAGTCGCGATTGAAATCGTGTCGATGCGACCTGTCTATGTGATGGGCGAAGTAGAAAACAGCGGCAGCTTTGCCTATTTGAACGGTCTGACCGTAAACCAAGCAATCGCCTCTGCAGGAGGCTATACCTATCGCGCCGACCGCGGCGATATTACGCTTCGCCGTAAAGCCAAAAACGTAGGAGAGGGCGAAAGCATTTTTTTTGCCAAAGAAAATACGCCCCTACTGCCGGGTGATGTCATTGAAGTCGGAGAGAGGTTCTTTTAAATGAGTTTTACATCGTCACCCGGTTTTCATCATCCCATAGCCTCAAACGACACGCACGCGCAGCAAGGCTTGGGCGATTTTATCGGATGCTTCAGCCGCCGTCGTAAAATCATATTTATTTTCATCATGGCGGCATTGATTTTCGGATCATTGTTTGCCGCATTTAAGCCGCGTCTATATCAAGCCAATGCGACGTTGTTGGTTCAACTAGCAGAAAATCAAACTGCACAGAAAGGCGGTTATTCCTTAGCCCAAGGATCACAAGAATCCGTTATTCTTAGTACGGCTGAGATGTTACAATCATCCGATATTGCTGAAGACGTCATTCGGCAATTAAATCTTGCCGTATCGCCAAAAGCATTTCAAAACCGTTTATCCGCCAAACCTGTCGGACGATCGTTATTGATTGATGTCAATTATCAAGACACGAATGCCGCACAAAGCGCCGAGGTGGTCAATCGCGTTGTTGCATCGTATCAACAAAAGCAAGCGGACGACCAGGGCCGTGACGCTGAAAACCGAAGTGCTTGGCTAAGCGAACGATTGGATACCTTATCGCAGAAAGTCAATCAATCTGCCGAAGCGGTCGAGGCCTATCGTTCACAAGCCGATCCTTTCGGCAATGAGGATTATAACATTACTTCAGAACAGATCAGCGATGTCAGCGCACAACTTGTTGTGGCTAAAGCGGAACAAGCCAAAGCCGATGCCGAACAGACCCAATTAAAAAATATTCTCGAAAACAAAAAATCACCCGATAACATTGATGTCATTTTAAACGCATCATCCGTCGACACACTGAAATACGATGAAAATAAACTGCAATCTCACGTAGCGGAATTACAAAGCAAATACGGTGCTAATCATCCGCATATGAAAGCAGCCTATGCAGAATTGGGGCAAATTCGTGCGAAAAAAGAGCAGGAAATTCGCCGCGTATCCTCTAGCTTAGACAAAAAAGCGGAAACGGCGCGTACCAAAGCCGAGACGCTGCAAGCATCTTTGGACGGCTTATTGGCTAAACATCACGTAGAAAACAAAGCGTCGATCGGATTGCATGAATTGGAACGCCAAGCTGAGTCAGACCGGATCGTCTATCAAGATTTTTTGAAGCGATATAAGGACACGGCTGTGGCAACGGATTTGAATCGTCCGGGTATCAAAATCATATAGACGGCCAGGATACCCGTTGTACCTGCGGGCGCAGCACCGATAGTGATTGTTCTGATGTTCGGATTATTCGGATGCGTTTTAGGTGCAGTAGCGGCGTTGTTATTGGATCATCTGGAAAACAACATCCGAACACCTGAACAATTGCATCGTTTGATGCCGTCAATTCCTGTCTTATCGATGATTCCTGAAGCGAAACGCGACATTGCAACGAATGAACCGTTTATTGAATCCGTTCGTGCACTCAAACTTTCTTTATCCGACATGAAAAAAGAAAAAGGTAATATCATCGCCGTGACATCCGCGTTGTCGGGA
>JANODM010000056.1:0-4597 GCA_031412695.1 Alphaproteobacteria bacterium | reverse complement strand
CACACCGTTCAAAATCGCGTAAAACCAACGGCGGCAGATATTAATGGTGCGCATCATGGCTGCATCAATCGACGTCTTATTTCCAAGAAAAATAACTTCGTTGATTGCAATTGCTGCGATGAAAACTAAAGCAGGGGCATTCATATTCAAGGCCCCAAGGATACAGGCCAAGAACAAAGATCGCGTATGCGTTTCTTTGGTGCCCGTAATGCGCGCAGGATTATGTTGGTATAACCCTTCAGGATTGATATTCGCCGTTTTGCTTTGCAGTTTGTGCAGCAAGACATTAAAGGAATCGCCTGTAATCAAATGATGTTGCGGAACGGCACATTCGACCGTTTGCCATTGCGCAGCGGGCGCACCGTTAACACTGTTACCTTGCGTGATGACGATGCGTTCGAAAATGCTGGCACTGGCGGCCGCTTCCATCGTGCGACGGGCAATGTGGATATCATCTGTCGATGATAAAATGCTTTCCCATTTGCTGTTGCGGCGACCAAGAACACCGTAAATTTGTTTGACCGATACGGGCATGTGGTTTGCTTCGGGCTGATGCCAAAGCGGGCGCGAGCGGATCAACAAATCAACAGCATTGCTTTGTGTCATGTTGGGCTCCACGTGTTGGGATCAGCTGCGCTTTGCGTACGCGCCGTCATGTCTTTTACTTCGTGACCTTTACCGTCGCTTGGCAAAAACCAAACATAGGGAATTTCTTTTTTCTCGGCATAACCCAATTGTTTCTGCATTTTTTGTGCTGCGTGATACACTTCGACATTCATTCCGCGCTTGCGGAAATCCGCAGCCAGTTTCAGGGCTTCAGGGCGTTGCGCGTCATCAGCGACGGTGACAAGAAGATCGGTCCGTGATGCGCGTATCGGTTTGATTAAGCCTGCATGATGCAAAATACCAAGAGCACGTGATAGGCCGAGGGAAATTCCAACACCGGGAAGATTTTTTGCAATGTATTGGCCTGCCAAATCGGCATAGCGTCCACCAGAAACGATTGATCCGAATTCGGGATAGTCGTCGAATTGCGTTTCATATACGGTGCCGGTGTAATAATCAAAACCGCGAACGATAGATAAGTCTGCGATAACGCGGTTGCCGACTTGTCCCTGTAATGACGACAACACATAAGCAAGCTCATCCAAGCCTTCATTGAACATTGCGTTATCTATTTTCAGGGCGCGGGCATCTTCGATGACTTTCATCGTGCTGCCTTTAAGAACCAAAATCTTTACGGCACGCTCAGCTAGTTCGGTTGAGAATTGCATTGTCTCAATTAATTGCTTTTTGACGCCTTCGATACCGATTTTGTCGCGCTTATCTAGGATACGTAAAGCTGCTGCTGCGTAATCCGTCAATCCCAACGCTTCCATGTAACCCAGTAAAATTTTACGATTATTAATGATGATCTTGTAAGCCGGGATACCTAGGCCTTGCAGGATTTCATCGATTACAGCAGGCATCTCTGCGTCAAAGTGTAGCGGCAAGCTGTCAACGTTGATAACGTCGATGTCGCATTGGTAAAATTCGCGGTAACGGCCGATTTGCGGACGTTCCCCGCGCCAAGCTTTTTGAATTTGATAACGTTTGAACGGAAAATCCAATTCGTTGAAATGTTGAGCCGTGTAGCGCGCAAAGGGAACGGTCAGATCAAAATGCAACGCCAGACGCGCATCCGATTTATCGCGTTCATCGGCTTGCAATCGATTGATCGTGTAAATTTCTTTGTCTGTTTCGCCTTTGGACAACAACACGTCGATTTCTTCGACAGCGGGTGTTTCGATGTTTACGAAACCATAGGACTCAAACACGCGACGAACATGATCAATCCAGGATAATTCTAACGCACGCATTTCTGGTAACCATTCCAGAAAACCGCTGACGGGACGGGGCTTATAAATTGATTTGCTCATACGCCTATTTTGCCGCAACAGGCGAGGGCTGTAAACGTTTTTATTTGCTACGCTTTCAACAGCTTGCCCAGCTGTTGCAGCATCGTTTCGGCCAAAGTTCCCGCATCGCGAATTACGGTCGCACGCGGATAATACCGTGTTACGTCGTGTCCGATACCGATCGCGACCAGTTCAACTTTCTTTTGCTCGGAAATCCATGCGACCGTGTCGTGCAAATGTTGTTCTAAATAATCGGGCGCATTTGTGGTTAATGTTGCGTCATCCACAGGCGCACCGTCTGAGATTACCATCAGAATTTTGCGACGCTCGGCCCGTTTGGCCAGACGACGATGCGCCCATAACAAAGCTTCGCCGTCGATATTTTCTTTGAGCAATCCTTCCTTCAGCATCGCCGCGATATTCAGGCGCGATTGACGCCAACTTTGATCAGCGGCTTTGTAGACGATATGGCGTAATTCGTTCAAACGTCCGGGATGAGGCGGCTTATTTGCGCTCATCCATTCCTTGTAGGGCTGGCCGCCTTTCCATTGTTTCGTCGTATAGCCCAAGATTTCGACTTTGACTCCACAACGTTCCAACGTGCGCGCCAGGATATCCGCACATAATGCTGTGACCATGATGGGGCGGCCTCGCATCGAGCCTGAATTATCCAACAGCAACGTGACGACGCTGTCACGTGCCAAGCCCATTTGCGGTTGTTTGTAAATAAAATGCACGCCTAGTTTATGCGCATAGACCCGCGTCAAACGTTGCAAATCCAATGTACCATCTTCCAAACCGCGTTGCCAACCGATGTCCTGGAATGACTGCAATTGACGCTGTAATTTCTGCGCTAGTTTTTGCACCAATCGTTGAAAAGGTTGTAGTTGATTTTCCAATTCGACGCGCAGCTTTTGTCGGTCACGTGTTTCGACTAATTTATCAGCAGTCGTCACCTCGTCATAACCTGTATTATAAACGCGGTATCGCGCTAAGGCTGCTGTCGTCGACATCGCGTCATTCGGCGGTATAGGATTTAATCCGTCATCCGCAGTGCTATCTTTGGCGCTCAGTTGCGTTTCGTCGCCTTGCGTACCACCTTGTGGAGGTATTTCATTTTCTGATTTTTCCTGAGGTGCAGCTTCTAGTGTGGTTTTATCATCCGGTGCAGGGTCCGGAGCCTCATCATTTGACGATACGGCACGCGGCGTGGCTTGATCGCTAGACGGTGCATCAGATTGGTTGCCGAAATTCTGCCACAAACCGAAAATAAATTGCCGCGCCGTTTTTTCAAACGCGATCGGATCATCGATTTCCGTTTTCAGCAATTCCAGAAAACCGATGACTTGGGGATTAGACGCAACAGGGATGTCATTCAACCATAATTGCCGTGCATGACGGATCAATTCATTTAGAACCGCATCGGGCGGTTCATCCAGGCTTGTGTTTTTGAAATCAATCTGCGGATCATTATTCCACACATGAGTGATGTTTTCTTTAGCCCCTAAATATAAACCTCCCAAACAAGCCGCTGAACGTGCTTGTTCTAAAAACGAAAAGAATTCGTTTTGCAACGGTTTATCAAAGCGTTTTTTGTACTCGAACCCGAAACGCAATTTCGCCGCTTCTAAATCCGATAATCCACGCAATATCGTATCATCGGCAATAACTGGAAATTCGGTTTGCTCGGGTCCGGATTGCCACAGCCGTCCAAACACAACTTCATGCGTCGGTGCGCGGCCCAGCGCGCGCAAAGTCGCGGCTGTGGCCAGCTGAAACAATTCGGCATCCGTCAAATTATTTGGGGAGCTTGCCGAAGCAGCGTTGGTAATATTCATCGACAATAGGCTGCTCGTTGATATCCAGTTTGTTGTAAAAACTCAGGCGGAAAGCAGTTTCGGTTTCGCCAAAAATCACAGTGTTTTCCGCCCATGACAGAACGGTGCGCGGTGACATCAACAGCGATAAATCGCGTGCTTCGAATCCGGTGCGCGTCATCTGTGCCAAGGCAACCATATTTTTCACGTTTGCTTCAGGAATTTTTGGAACTTTGGCACGAATAATCGATACTTCACGGTCAAACGGCAAACCGTTTAGAACGGTGACGATATGCCAGCGGTCCAATTGCCCCTGGTTTAAGGCTTGTGTGCCATGATAAAGGCCTGTGCTGTCACCCATACCTAATGTATTGGCCGTTGCAAAAAGACGGAAATGTGGATGCGGTGTGATGACTTGATTGTTTTCCAACAATGTCAATTTACCGTCTTGTTCCAACACACGTTGAATGACGAACAACACATCGGCACGGCCCGCATCATATTCATCGAATACTAACGCGCAGGCATGACGCAACGCATAGGGCAATAATCCCTCTTGGAATGTTGTGATGACGTCACCTGCTTCGGCAACCAACGCGTCGCGGCCCAATAGATCTGTACGCGTGATCTGACTGTCCAGGTTGACACGAATGCACGGCCAATTCAAGCGTGCGGCGACCTGTTCGATATGGCTGGATTTGCCTGTTCCATGCAACCCTTGGATCAATACGCGGCGGTTGTACAAAAACCCTGCTAAAATCGCTTTTGTGGTATCAGGATCGAACGAGTAATGCGGATCGATATCGGGAATATGCTCGCCGCTATCCGAAAAGGCCGGAATCTGCCAATCACAGTCGATATCAAATGCTTCGCGCGCCGATA
>JANODM010000055.1:0-2808 GCA_031412695.1 Alphaproteobacteria bacterium | reverse complement strand
ATTGATGGGCGGGGCGAAAATTTATCGCCTGCTACGCAGTCATTGGCCCGAAACCGTGATCGAGGATTTGCCGGTAAAATTTATCGCTGTCGCAGCCGATATGGGTACGGGCCATGAAGTCTGGTTGCGCAGCGGCGATGTGGTCCAAGCGATGCGCGCATCTTTTGCGCTGCCGGGCGTATTTCCGCCGATGCGTTATCAAAACCGTTTGTTGGTGGACGGCGCATTAGTCAATCCGGTGCCCGTTTCTGCGTGTCAGGCGATGGGTGCCGACATGGTGATCGCTGTCAATTTAAATGCTGATGTCATTGGAAAACTGCGCCGCAACGGTAAAAAATATCCGACCGTCATGGGCTTTGATCCGCTGAGCGATGCAATGACGGGCGAACGCGCCAGCCGGATCGGTGTGTTGCGCCGTTTGTTCTCGCGCGAAAACGACTCTCCCAGTTTGATGGGAGTAATGGTATCAGCGATGAATATCATCCAAGACCGTTTGGCGCGATCCCGCTTGGCGGGCGAGCCGCCCGATGTCTTGATCGCGCCTAGAATTGGCCATATCGGATTAATGGAATTCGAAAAAGTCGACGAATTAATCGAATTGGGCGAGGCGGCGGTCGAAGCGATGTTGCCTCAATTGCGCGATGCTTGGCAGGTCTTATGCGCCGACGGCATGACCAACAACGACATGGGCGTCGAAGAAGACAATTTCTAAGAGATTCTGTTGCCTTGCCAGTAAATCGGGCTTTTGCTAGGATTTTGCCAATCCTGAGGCAAAGGCACTGATATGACATATAACGTCATCTGCATGAAATGGGGCACGGCATACGGCCCCGAATACGTCAATATTCTGGCGGCTATGGTCAAACGTCATTTGACGTTACCGCATAAATTCGTCTGCTTCACCGACGACACGACCGGGATCAACCCCAGCATCGAAACGCGTCCTATCCCTGACATCCCGTTGGGCAGTGCGGCGATTTGGTCGGGCTGGCGAAAATTATCATCCTTGTCTCCGAAATTGGGCCTTGAAGGATCTGTGTTGTTTTTAGATCTGGATTTGGTGATCATGAATAACATCGACGGATTTTTCACCTATAAACCCGGCGAGTTTTGCATCATCGAAAATTGGACGCAAATGGGGCAGGGGATCGGCAATTCATCCGTCTATCGTTACGAAGCGGACAAGCATCACGATATCTTCGACGATTTTTCCAAAAATCACGAACAGATTTACAAAGACGTCACTAACGAGCAAATGTATTTGACCTGGGGCGTCGCTAAAAAACATAATGTCATGTATTGGCCTGACGAGTGGTGCCGCAGCTTTAAACGTCATGCGATGCCAAACCGTTTCTTGCGTCCGTTCATCACGCCGAAACCACCCCAGGATTGCAAAATCCTGGTATTTCACGGACCGCCGAAACCGATTGATGCGGCGTTGGGTACGTCGAAAAAATATAAATTCTTACGTCCCGCCTCTTGGATTTTGAACCACTGGAAAGAATCCGCATGAACGCCACCAAGGTAAAAGAAAATGCAGATGACGCGGTTTTGCCGTTCAATATCCTGACGGATTTGGCTCCGCCTGCAACATGGACGACCATCGCGAATGAGGCTCGCAATCGCATGGCGAGTTTAGATGAATTATTTTTGATGATCGAACGCCGTGCCGTGCTGAGTCAAAACGGCAAACATATCGCACTTGCTGACAGTGATGTGACCTTGGCCCAAGCTGAATTATTATTCTATCTGATCACCGAAATAAAACCGGTCTTGTCGGTCGAAATCGGGTTCTCAAGCGGTTTGTCAACGGGCGTTATCACGTCAGGGCATATGCTGAACGGTATAAGTGGCGGCCACGTTCCCATCCAAGACCAAGCGAAATCCGTCGATGACGGTATCGGTACGCACACCATGGAGCGTCTTGAATTATCAGGTTATCAGATCATGGAACATGAGACGGCGTTGGTCTTGCCGCAACTTTACATGCAGCAATTGAATCAGGGTTTGAAGCTGGTCTATTTCAACGGCACCGAAAGTTTCGAAGGCCAAATGATGGAATATTTTTATATGAATCGTTTGTTGAATGAAGGTGGCGTCTTTGCCATCAATACCGATCATGCGGCGCGTCGTGAATTAATCGATTTCATTCGCCGCGACCGCGACGATTACGCAATTCGTGCTTTAAGTTGCGGCATTACGTTGGTGCAAAAACCTGCCGTCAGCATGTTGGCCCAGCATAACGTATCGATGCGGCATTAATCGGGCAGCATGTTCAAACTGATTTTTCGCATTATTTGTCTGATCGGTGTGTTGTGGTGCATCGGTTTGGTGCTGTTCGTGTATCGTATCGGCCATGTTACGCCGTATCAGGGCAAAGCCGAAGCGGCTGTGGTGTTTACTGGCGGCGATGCCCGCGTCGAAGCGGGATTACGGTTGTTGAAAGAGGGCAAAGTCGAACGTTTGCTGATTTCGGGCGTACATCCCAATGTTAAAATCAATGAATTATTGGCAATCAACAAGCAATCGCAAAACTTGACATCCAAAATCGATCTGGGTTTTTCGGCTCTCGACACGTTGGGTAAGGCCGAAGAAACGACCGCATGGGTGCAAAAACATCAGATCGTATCGCTGATCGTTGTGACCGCTTATTATCATATGCCGCGCGCTTTGATTCATGTGGGCGATCAATTGCCGAATGTCGCGCTCTATGCCTATCCTGTCATTCCAAAAGATTTTCGCGGCATAAATTGGTTACGTGACCCTGTCGCGCGCCGCACCTTGTTCCGCGATTACAATAAATTCTTG
>JANODM010000054.1:0-1896 GCA_031412695.1 Alphaproteobacteria bacterium | reverse complement strand
ACCGGAAGAAGCAAATCTTACTCTTCAAGATCTGGTTTCAAAAAACCCTGGTGCCGCCTTCAAAGGCCAAAGCGTCAAGAAAAAAGACAAGCCGATTGCCATCAAAGGTCTTATCCCCGGTATGGCGATCCACTATGCGCGGTGCTGTCATCCGCTTCCCGGCGATCGCATCGTCGGCATTATCACGACCGGCAAAGGCGTTACGATCCATACGATTGACTGCGAAACGTTGGAGTCGTATGCCGATCAACCCGAGCGTTGGTTGGATGTTGCATGGGGAGATGAGGGTGCAGGCGGCGAAACCATGGTCGGACGTTTGACGCTAACTGTTATGAATGAACCGGGCAGCTTGGGATCTTTGTCGACGATTATCGCCAAGAACGGCGGGAATATCATCAACTTGAAGATGACAAACCGCGCCAGCGATTTCTATGAGATGTTTATCGACGTTCAGGTCAAAGATGCCCGTCAATTAAACGACGTCATGGCGGCCTTGCGAGCAACGGCAATTATCACTAATGTGGACCGCGCCCGTACGGGATAAAAGTTTCAAAGGTTAGAATAATTCATGCTTTTCAAGCGTCGCCTTCAATTATCGCTTTATCAACGTACCAAGGGAGTTGTGAACCCCGAAAAAGGTTATGCACGCGCATGGCATTATTTGGTCTGGCGCGTCAAACGTCGACCGGGAACACCTGAATTCATCGCACGTGGTTTCGCCATTGGTGCGGCGATTAATTTCTGGCCAATTTTGTTTACGCATTTTATTTGCGGCATCGTATTATGCTGGATATTCGGCGGTGATTTAATCGCCATGTTCATCGGAACGTTACTAGGTAATCCGTGGACTTTTGCCATCGTTTATCCATTGATGTACAAGATAGGTAAAATCTTGCTAGGTTTGCGTCCTATTCATCAGGAAACAAGCCTTGATACGGTCGAAGAAGTTTGGGCAAAAATTTGGCCCATTGAATCTTGGGATAGTTTGCTGAATGCATTCCGAGAAGTTATTTTTCCGATGATGTTGGGCGGATTTTTGCTTGGCTTGCCTTGTGCGTTGTTGGCTTATTTCATCGCCAGAAACACCGTGCGCGTATATCAGGCGCAACGTCGGAAATTGATCATGAAACGTTTTGACTCGGTTGAAACTGAAATTGAAAAAAACAATCCGCATGTGAATTCATGATAACTGGCATCGGCACCGATATTGTCAACATACGACGCATCCAAGACTCGGTGGATGAATATGGCGACCGATTTTTAGAGCGTTGCTTTACCCCCCTTGAACGACAACGCGCCGATGGTCGGCATGATCCGATCAAGGCTTATGCCCGTTTATTCGCTGCCAAAGAGGCCCTTTTAAAGGCTTTAGGAACGGGAATGCGTGAAGGGTTGTCCTGGCATGATTGGCAGATTACGCCAGATGAAGCAGGCGCCCCGACCGTTGAAATACGGGGCGGAGCAGCCCAACGATTAAACCCCCAAGATGTCACTATCCGTCTTTCCATGAGCGATGACGGGGATTATGCTGTGGCATTCGCCGTGATTGAAAGAAAAAGCCTATGACGCAAGAACTTAAAATGAATCAACAAAATTCGATCTATGAAACGATCAAAACCTTATTCTTTGCTGCGCTGATTGCATTGACGATACGCAGTTTGGCTTATGAGCCATTTTCGATTCCATCCGGATCCATGATCCCCAGCTTATTAGTCGGTGATTATTTGTTCGTATCGAAATACAGCTATGGTTACAGCACGTATTCATTTCCATTAGGAATTTTCCCCATTCAAGGACGCGTCAACGCCAAACCCGTCACACGCGGCGATGTCATCGTATTCCGCAAACCGGGTATCTATGATGTCGACTATATCAAACGCGTTATCGGCTTGCCGG
>JANODM010000053.1:0-3169 GCA_031412695.1 Alphaproteobacteria bacterium | reverse complement strand
GCCGTCGAAGATCGGCGCTTTTACAGCCATTATGGTGTCGATCCGATCGGATTATTACGGGCCATGTGGGCCAATGCCCGGTCAGGCGGTGTCGTTCAAGGCGGATCTACCATCACGCAACAATTGACCAAAAATCTTTTTCTATCACCTGAACGCACTCTGACACGCAAGGTAAAGGAAGCGTTGTTAGCGTTGTATCTTGAACGCCGCTACACTAAGGACGAAATTCTATCCGCCTATTTGAACCGCGCCTATTTCGGAGCCGGCGCTTACGGAGTTGATTCTGCGTCGCGCGTCTATTTCAACACATCCGCGCGTAATTTGACGCTGGAACAAGCGGCCATGCTGGCAGGATTGCTTAAGGCCCCATCGCATTATTCGCCTGATAACGATCCGAAACTGACGGAAAAACGGACGCGTATTGTGTTGAGTGCGATGGTCGATGCAGGATCCTTGCGTCCGGGTGCCGAGAAAATGGCCCTCAAACCCCTGCCCAAACGCGAATACAGCGCAGGCGGCAGCATGGACATGCGCTATTATGCCGATTGGATCATGGGCCAAGTCGAAGGTTATATTGGTGCATCCACCCAAAATTTAGTTGTCGACACCACCATGGATTCGCATTTGCAGAATTTCGCATCGAATCAGATGCGCAAGATCTTGGACGAAAAGGGCAAGACTTTGAACGTGTCGCAAGGTGCTCTTGTGACGATGACACCGGACGGTGCCGTCGTTGCGATGTCGGGCGGACGCGACTACAGCGAAAGCCAATATAATCGCGCGACCGTCGCGTTACGCCAACCGGGGTCCAGCTTCAAGCCGTTTGTCTATTTGGCTGCTTTGGAAAACGGCTACTCGCCTCAGACTAATGTCCTGGATGCGCCGTTGAAAATCGGAAAATACGCGCCGACAAATTATGACGGCAAATACCATGGTAATGTGACCTTACAAGATGCTGTCGCCAATTCACTGAACACGGTTGCGGTACGCATCCTGAGCGACGTCGGCGTCGCGAAAGCCAAAAATATCGCGCAACGTTTGGGCATCACCGAATCCTTGCAACCCGAATTAAGCTTGGCCTTAGGCTCCAGCGAAGTCCGTGTTCTGTCGATGACATCGGCTTATGCAACTTTGGCCAATCGCGGTCTGGCTGTCGAACCATACGGCATACGTGCCATTCGTGCAGCAGATGGTACGGTGTTGTATCAGCGGCGCACTATTCCTCCGACTGCCGTTTTGGATTTGTCCACCGTTGCGAATATGAATCAGATGCTGCAAGCCGTCATCGTATACGGTACCGGTCAACGCGCCATGCTGGACCGTCCCGCAGCAGGGAAAACAGGCACGACATCCAATTATCGCGATGCATGGTTTATCGGGTATACGTCAGATTACGTGACGGGCGTATGGGTGGGTAACGACGACAATAGTTCGATGAAAAAAGTGACGGGCGGATCCATCCCTGCTGAGATTTGGCGTGACGTGATGATGGCGGCGGAATTAGGGCATCCTGTGCGTCCGTTATATTCGTATGCGACATCTGATATGGTGATGCCCGGCGATTATAACAGCGCAGTGACGAACCCCATCGACAAAACGAAAATTGTTATACCTAAGATCAAAACACTCCAGAAACCTAGCACAAGTCCGCCGCGCACTATGTTGCTGAACGACCATCGCGTAAACCACGGCCAACCAAAAAAACGCCGTACACGCGAGCGTATGTTTTTAAAAACAGAGGGCTTGTTTTTCCGCGATTTTTTGCGAGGCGCGCGTGACATGATTTAAAAAATTAATCCCGTTTTGGTTCTTTTGCGATGTAATAGCAGGAACAGCACCAAGCGAAAAGAGGTTTCCATGCTTGCGCAAAGACATTATACGCCTTCAAAAGGCTGTTTGACAACAATCCGACGCGATGCCCAAGAGTTTTTAAAGGATTGCCCGTGCAACGGGACTCAACAAAGGGTTTTGCTAGCTGTCAATGAAATCGTCACCAATATCCTGCGTCACACCACACCTGCGGCCCGCGATATTCGGGTTGAATTCGTCAAACGCGACGGGAATTGCTTTGCTACGATCTGTGACAATGGCGGATCATTTACCGATTTCGGGACGCAATGGCGCCAAGCAGCTGTAAAGGATGCCAGTCAACTCTTCATTCGATCACATGTTGGTTTGGCCATGATACGCCGTTTGTGGCCCGAAGCATTTTACGAACCCCGTAAAGGTCACAGTGATTATAATCGTTTTGTTTTACCGTTGACTGCAAAAGGGATGAGAGTACTGCCAAGGTATTTCCATCCGCCGGGCAAAATGAAATGGGCCGAAGTGATGCGGCCTTTGATGCGGTCATCCGCGCGATAAAACAAATTCCAAGAAGGGATATGACGACAATGGTGAAGGTCAAAACGCATCCATTGACTTTGAAAATGTTCGAGCATTATGTGCTTGCGATATTTCATCATGACATCGACATGGAAACCATGTTGGATTTAAAACCGCGTTTGGATAGTTTATTGGCACCTATCGTCAAACCTGTCATCATCGATTTGCAACGTGTTGCGTTTTTGGACAGCAGCGCCGTCACAATATTAGCGATGTTTTTCCGCCATGTTCAAAGCAGACACTTACCGATGTGTATCGCCGCAGCCCAACCGCAGCCTGAGGCTGTTTTGGGGATGGTCGGCCTTAGTGACCATGTGGCTGTTTTCGCGTCGTTAACCGAAGCGAAAAAGGCTTTTACAGCGGCTTGAAGGCACGGGAATAGCGGGGTATGATGACGCAATTTCCCCCTTTATCAGAGTCTTTTATGACCGCTGCAGCCTCACAGAATACGACAGAAAAAATGCCTGATTTCGCCGCCCTTCGTGCTGAAAGAATTCGTAATTTCTTGGCTCAGAATGGATGGGGCGATTTGCCGATGAAGTTGCTGGTCGATCAGGCTTCTTTCCGCCGCTATTACCGTTTGGAAAAAAACGGCAAGACGATCGTGTTTTTGGATTCGCCCAATCCGAATGCCCCCCAGGAACGCCTGCGTAACGTCGTCGCGTATGGTAAGATTCTAAATGATCTTGGGTTGCGTGCACCGCATACGGATGCCGTGGATTACGAAAACGGTTTCGCATTGATCGAGGATTTCGGCGATGAGATTTTTACCGTTCTGTTCGAT
>JANODM010000052.1:0-3273 GCA_031412695.1 Alphaproteobacteria bacterium | reverse complement strand
AAAGCGGGCGGCATTTTATTGGCCGTGATGATCGCATGGACGCTATTGGCATTAGCGCGCGGAGACAAAATGGTGTTGTCGATGGCCGGCGTCAAAGAAGTGCCGTATGACCGCTTACCGCAACTGCATAACATCGTCGAAGAGATGGCGATTGCCGCAGGTTTGCCGAAGCCAAAAATTTACATCATGCCGACCCGCATGTTAAACGCGTTTGCCACGGGCCTTAAACCTGAGACGGCTTCGATTGGTGTCACGACCGGATTGCTTGAGAATTTAAATCGTCGTGAGTTGCAAGCCGTCGTCGCGCATGAAATGGGTCACATCTTAAATGATGATATGCGTTACGCGACGATGATGGCCGTGATGACGGGTGCATTGATCTTTGTAGCGCAAATGATTTTGAATACGCGGCAATTTTTCTATTACGGTGGACATTACGATCGTCGCGGACGGGGCGGTCATCCGATCTTTGCGTTCTTGATGATTGTCGTTTTTATCGTGACGGCGATTCTGGTACCGATTCTGGCGCGCATGATTCAAATGGCGATTTCCCGTCAACGCGAATATTTGGCGGATGCCACAGCTGCTCGTTTGACGCGAGATCCAGGAGGGTTGATTGCCGCATTACAGAAAATAGCAGGGTCGAATGAGCCTGCTCCGAGGCCCAATGCAGCGTTAGAACCCTTATTTATCATGACTCCGAACCAAATGTTGCAAAATGGTCACAGAGCGTGGTTTTCAACCCACCCGCCTGTGGAAAAGCGTATCGACAGGCTAAAAGCTCTTGAATAGGTATGCGAGGCGTGGTTAAACAGCTGTAAGTGTTGAGAAGCCGTTCTGGACAATCTTCACGGACAGTTTCTTGTCCAAAGCTTTGGAAACCTAACCTATTACCTTTAACGAGGAAATCACTATGAAAAAAATCGCTCTCGCACTGTTGTTGACAGTTGCTTCTTTGAACGTTGTTGCTTGCGTTACGCACCAAGCCGTTGACAGCAGCAATGCTGAAATGGCCGAGCAAACGTCGGCTGCTCAAACGTCTTCAAACGACGCTTTGCGCAAATAAGCTTTTTCCCTTTGGGGAAAATACTCTTAAAACGCCGGTCACATGACCGGCGTTTTTTTATAAGACGGCTTTAATCAAAACGATCTGACAAGGAGAAAAGACATGTGGCGTTTCATACTTGTAATGATGATGGCGTCGCTTTCGGTTTTTGCCGCAGATAAAACTGACGACAAAGAACAAGATGCGCGTCCGGTGCCTGAAATTTCCTATATGCAAAAAGTCGATATTGTCTACACGGCCAAGAAAGATCCGCGTGTGCTGGATGTTAAAATCGAGCAAAACAAAAATATCATCCTGGTGAATATGATCGTCGACAAAAATCAGGATCGTGAGGAAGCCAAAGAGCTGACCAAAACCATGATCATGCAAATCAAAACAAAATCATTGGATGATCCGCCGAAAGACAGAACCAAGCCCGGAAAAGGCTTGTACGATTATCAGATCAATTGCGCGCGTCCGGACGGAATCGGGCTGCTGACCGCATTAAAGCCTGCTGCTAAAACTAAAATTACGTTTGAGAATCCCGTGCCTCTGTTGACGCCTGAGACACCCGTGGATGCAATCGGTCAATAAGGTCGCGCAAATCGTCGATATTTAATTCGGTGTAACGTTGCGTCGTGCTGAGTGAGGCATGCCCCAATAATTCCTGAATGGCGCGTATGTTCACACCATCAACCAATAAATGTGTCGCGAAACTGTGGCGCAGAGCATGCGGCGTGACCGTATCGGGTAAATTCAACAACGCGCGCACCTGACGAATCGAACGTTGCGCAACACCTTGGTTTAAACGTTTGCCTTGTTTGCCAATAAATAGAGGTCGGTTTTTGTCTTCGGGGAACGGACACGCTGCGCGGTATTTTTCCATTGCCGTTTTGACGATGTCCAATAATACGATTTGACGTTGTTTATTGCCCTTGCCCGTAATCGTGATGGCATCCCCCGTTGTCGGCCATTCATCGCAATTCAACCGTAAGGCTTCGTCGATCCGCAAGCCTGCACCATATAATAATGTAAATAATGCCTGATCGCGCAATCCCGTCCAATCGTCATGAAGCTCGTTGGAAGCCGCGATCAATTCTTCGGCTGACTCAACCGTCAAAGGTCTTGGAATGTTGCGATCCAATTTGGGACTGCGCAACAGGGAAATCGCCGAATTGTGCGCGATGCCTTCACGGTCCAGCCATTTGAAAAACGTACGCAAAGCGGATACAGATCGTGCACGGCTGCGGGCGGCGACATCGTCAGATGCTTTGCCCGCGACCCAAGCACGAAAATCCGTCAGCGTCGCGTCACTCAGCATCGGCAACGTGATGGTTTCGCCACGATGATGCGATAAAAATAAAAAGAAATCTTCTAAATCGGTTTGATAAGCGCGCACCGTATGTTTGGACAAACGTTTTCCATGCGCAATCCAATCCAGCCAGCGCATCACAAGGGCGTTCAAGTTTTCGTTCGTTCCCGCAATCATAGATCAATCCTAACGCAGGACGGTGAAGGATCGGTGAATATTAACGCGTCAAAAAGCGGCGCACCAGACGTTCGACAACATCACCTAAGAAGCCTATCAATTCTGTACCTTGCCCGTCATTAAACAATAACGGATCGCGGCTGCCGAACGCTAATAATCCGTCCGGAATATTTTCAGCGATATTCAGGCGCATCAGGACTTGGCTTTTGACCAAGCGCGAAGCGGCACCATATAAAACCGGGTCACCTGCGATATTTGCTTGCAAGACATTATCTTGATGACCCAACAAGCGGTCAATCATCCCGATTTCCAAAAGACGTATATTTCCGGGCAACAGCATAGTTTGATCGGTGGGCGTTTCGATCAACACCGAAATGACATCGACTTCCAGCATTAAACTTAATTCGTTGCCGATAATCTCGATCATCTCTTCAAAATCGCGCGCTTCGATCAATCGAACAATGGCGGCGTGAACGCGTGCCTGCACGGTCATATTATTACGGGCATTGTCGACCATCGAGCGTTGCTTGTCTTCGGCACGTTGTTTGTCTTGACGCAATTTTTGAACCATCACATTTTGAAAGCTGACGACATTGCCTTGTTCGGGCGCGTTCGGTAATAATTCAGGATGTTCCGATAAAAAATCGGGATTTTGCTTGAGAAAATCAAGGATGGCTTGCGGATTTATATTCGGATTCATGTTTGAATTCATGGGGTTTTCCGTTAAAAGAGCATATCT
>JANODM010000051.1:0-3436 GCA_031412695.1 Alphaproteobacteria bacterium | reverse complement strand
TGCCATCATCATGCGCAACGGTTCGCCATAACCTCGACCCGACGGCATTTTGTCGCCGTTGACCGTAAAGAAACGTCCGTCAGACGCAAAGAAAACGAACTTATCCGTCGTGTCGCCTTCGATGACGTATTTCTGTTTGTCGCCTTCTTTATATTTCTGTTCCGACACGTCTTTTTGATGGCCTTTGATCGAGCGGATCCAGCCCTCTTCCGATACCAAGACCGTGATCGGTTCTTTTTCGATTTGCGCTTCGAAAGCAGATTCCGAAATGATCGGTGCTTTCGCAAATGTTGTGCGGCGCGGACCCAATTCTTTGTTATCATCGCCGAATTGTTTTTTGATCGTACGAATTTGATCTTTGATCGCTTTCCAGCGTTTCTTCTCGTCGTTCAGCAATTCCGTCAATCCCGCGCCTTCTTTAAGCAAATCGTCGCGTTCGCCTTTGATCTGCATTTCCTCTAGTTTGCGCAAGTTACGCAAGCGCATATTCAGGATCGCATCGGCTTGAACTTCGGCCAATTTGAAGGTTTTGATCAAAACCTCTTTTGGTTCGTCCTCCGTGCGGATGATATGGATGACTTTATCAAGATTAAGATACGCGACCAGATAACCGTCCAAAATTTCGACGCGCTGTTCGATTTTTTGCAAACGGAATTTGCTTCGGCGCATCAAGACATCGTGGCGATGATCGAGGAAAGCTTGCAAGACTTCCTTGAGGTTCATGACCAACGGCATGTGCGCCGCATTGAGCACGTTCATGTTCAGGCTGAAACGGATTTCAAGATCACTGTTTTTGAACAATGACTCCATCAAAACAGCAGAATCGACATTACGCGATTTCGGAACCAGAACGACACGAACGTCTTCGGCAGACTCATCGCGGATGTCATCTAACAACGGCAGTTTTTTGTCTTGCAACAATGTCGCGATTTTTTCGATCAATGCAGATTTTTGAACCTGGTACGGAATTTCAGTAATGACGATTTGATACGCACCACCGGGCAATTTTTCTTCAGACCAACGTGCACGCAAACGGAATGACCCGCGTCCTGTCTCATAAGCCTGGACAATATTTTCACGTGGTTCAACCAAGATACCACCTGTCGGAAAATCAGGTCCCGGCATCAAGTCAACGAGTTCTGCGATCGTCACGGATTTTTTATCGATCAATTTTTCTAACGCGGAACAAATCTCACCGACATTATGCGGCGGAATATTGGTTGCCATACCAACCGCGATCCCCGTCGATCCATTCGCCAATAAATTCGGAAAAGCCGAAGGCAATACGGTCGGTTCTTGGCCATCGCCATCATAGGTATCGGTGAAATCAACCGTGTCGGATTCAAGGCCGTCCATCAACGCTTCGGCGACGGGCGTCAGTTTCGCTTCGGTGTAACGCATGGCGGCGGCGTTATCGCCGTCGATATTGCCGAAATTCCCCTGCCCGTACACAAGCGGGTAACGCACCGCAAAATCCTGCGCCAAACGCACCAGCGTATCATAGACAGCCATATCGCCGTGCGGGTGATAGCGACCAATGACATCACCAACAACGCGCGCCGATTTTTTCGGCATACCGTCCGCGCGCAAATTCAACTGGCGCATCGCAAAGATCAAACGACGATGCACAGGCTTAAGCCCGTCGCGTACGTCGGGCAAAGAACGCGACATGATCGTCGACAACGCATAGGCGAGGTATTTTTCGCTGAGAACATCTGAAAATGGACGTTCAATAATATCTAAAACGGTCGGGGTGTTCTTAGCCATATTTTTCCTCAGCGGAAACAAAATCAGGGGTAGTTTGCATCAAGCGGGCCGCCAGGCGTTGACGCGTCTCAGGTAGCGTTTTTCCTTGTGGCTCGGTTATATGCTGTTGCAGGAAATATCCCGTCAGCGCAAGCCCCAATGACAATTCGCGCCCGGCATGTACATCCGCACCACCCAAAAAACCAGGCAATTTCAACAGGCGATCGTGATACGGGGCGGCCTCGGCACGGCAGACCGCATGACCCGAACGCGGGCTGACATGGGTCAAATCATGGCGTTGATCGGTCTGGACGCAGCGTTCAAGGCGCAGTCCAAACCCCAAAGCACTCAGCAAATGCACTTCCCACCAGATATAGGCTTCTGCCCAATTCGGATTGGTGTGCAGCGTGCGCAGCAACGCCAATGTGCCTTCGAAAATCGTCGGATAAGCCTGACGTTCGGGCAATGCGACCAACAGCATTTGCGTAACGGTTTGCAACACTAGCGACAAATCCGCGCTTTGCATCAACGGCATGGCCAAGGCTTGGATCGATTCTAAATTGAAATAGCCCAAATGCTCGGGCAAGCGTGCCTGCCAATTCACGACGACGTGATTTCCCGCCTGGACCAGCGGTTTGACTTTAGGCGTATTGGCAGACCGCAAATAGCCCGCGGTGCGGCCGTTAAAACGCGTCAGAACATGGACGACGGCTGATTCTTCGCCGTGCCTTACCGTGGTCAAAACCAATCCTTCGTCGCGCCATTGCTGCATGACCACAGATTAGACGGTGCCGCCAGAAGGGCAAGAAAAATTAAAACAGGATTTTAGGCAAGATCGTGCGACAAGCATGCGCAAGGCAATTCATTGGAATTTTAGGTTCCATGAATGCGTTGAACCGATTTTTAGCGCAGTAAAGCGGTTCAAAGGCTTCGTAGTAATCAACGGTACTGGTATAGGCCCGGCGTGGCGGCAAAACAGATTTGGTGCGCCATTTCAACAAGCGTGCTGCGGCGTTTTGCGAGTTGCGCAATTGCGGGCGCGCTTTGGGCAGCGTATTGAACATGCGCCACAGCCATTCGATGGTGTTGGCTTCGTGCCGGATCCCTTTGAGAGGGTAAATCGTGTCTGTTGGAATAAAACTAATGCCGTAAATCGGCTTGGACTCTAGTTTTGAGTGCGGCTTAAGCGCGGGCGCGACCAATAAGGTTTGGGAAGGTTGATGATTAATCATTCTTAATTAAGGATGCCCTTTAATCATCCGAAACCTTAACATTAAGTAAATATACCACGATTCATATGGTAAGTAAAGGACAACCGTAAGAGGATAACGGTTTTTGTAACTCGTCCCAAAGTAACGCTGCCAGGTTTTTGAAAAAATCCTTTAATATCAGCGTTAAAACAAACTTGATTTAAGCAGCGTCTAAAGCTAGACTGCGCCGCTGAGACGGACAGGTGGCAGAGTGGTTGATCGCGCTAGTCTCGAAATCTGGTTTAGGCGCATGTCTATCGAGGGTTCAAATCCCTCCCTGTCCGCCAATTCCTGTATTATAGTCGAATTTACTTACACTATAAAAAGCTTCGCGGGACGCTGGTGGGACACTTCCCTACAAACAGCAATAGCAAAACAACTAATACTACCCCTGTCAGAAAGATTTTCGCAATTTCTACTGACTGCATTTTGCCTTGACC
>JANODM010000050.1:0-3945 GCA_031412695.1 Alphaproteobacteria bacterium | reverse complement strand
AACCTAAAGTCGAGACAAGAGTCGAAAATAAACCGACCCAATCCTTTGCGCCGAATAATGAGAACATAAAAATCGAAGAAGTATCCGTGGATTCACCGTCTGATGACGCGCCAAAAAACGAACAGCGCATGATGCGCATGGGCGGTCAAATCATCAGCAATCAGGCCTTGTTTGAAGGTTAAAAGTCGCTTACGCGGCCTTTGTGTTCCCAATCGCCGTAACGCGTCGGCTCGGGACCTTTTACGCCGCCGATTTCACCGTTCGGTTGCTTGATCAAGCTGAGCCTGTCAATGTCCATTTTATTGACTTTTGCGGGTTTTTCTTTTCTAGGCGGTTGATTTCTTTCGTCGGTCATCAGGCAGCCTTAGTCTTTGCAAGATTTTTGGCGGCGTTCATAACCTCGACGGCATGGCCTGCAACTTTGACGTTGCGCCAAATAGCGGCGATTTTCCCGTCCGCATCGATCAAAAATGTGGCGCGTTCGATCCCCATATATTTCTTGCCGTACATAGATTTTTCAACCCAGACGCCATATTTTTCGACCGTTTCGCCTGTTTCATCCGAGGCAAGGTCGAAATTCAAATCGAATTTAGCCTTGAATTTTTCATGCGACTTCATTCCGTCTTTCGATATACCGATCACGGTGATGCCGTTTTTTTTCATAGTATTGAAATTATCGCGAAAATCGCAGGCCTCAGTCGTGCAGCCCGGCGTGTCGTCTTTGGGATAGAAATAAATCACGGCGGGAGAACCTTTTAATGCCGATAATGTAATCGATTTGTCACCTGTTGCGGGCAACGTGAAATCAGGAGCTTTTTGGCCAATATCAAGTGTCATTACACCCTCCGTTAAATAGTATTTATACGCTATAACCTAAAACCTAAAACTATTATGCCCGAAGTCCAGTCTGTTACTTGGCTTTTTATCGATTAAAGGCCTGGGATAATGGGGCAGTCGATGCTAGTCTGCCGCCATGTCTGATGTGCCGCCATTACCCAAGACGACCGCGCCGGAAACCAAACGGCCCCGCCGCTCTAGAATCATTACACGCCCGATACGCATTATGGCCGAAATCGCTTTTGCCGTCGTTTTTTTGATGGCGATTGCCACAGGTGGTTTGATGTGGCGACTCAGCGAAGGCCCGATCAATTTGGATTCGGTGTTGCCGACGATTCAATCCGAATTAAACGGATTGTCGCCCGGCATGAGTTATCACATCGAAAAAGCCGTGCTGGAGCCCGGTAATCGCTGGAGGGCATTCAATGTTCGGTTATATGGGGTGACCGTCGGCAATCAAGATAAAAAACCGATTGGTAGTTTGCAGGAAATGGTGCTGGGATTCTCGTGGCGTAATTCTTTCAATTTCACGTTTATTCCGTCGATCATTGAAATTCAGCGTCCCACCGTGCATGTGACTCGTTTCGAAGACGGCCATGTCGGATTTAACCTGCAATCCGCAAATAATGCCGCCCCCAAAGCGCCAATGCCTGAATTGGCGCGTATTATGGCGCGAACCTTGCCTGCTTTGCGTGAAATTCGTGTCACGGATGCGTTCATCCATTATCGCGATCAAAAAGATCCGTTTTCATTCGATGCCAAAGATGGCATTTTCGTTTTGAAGCGCGAACGCAATGCCGTCAGCGGAACATTGTCGTTGGATGTCAAAGCCAAAGAATTCGAGCAAAAAATCCGCGGTACGATTCAGTATGACCCAAGTAATGAAGTCACGCGTTTTAACGTGGCGCTCAAAGATTTACCGCCCGATCGCTTGGCCGATTTTTTGCCGCAAATCCCATCTGAAATTCAGCTGAACATGCCTAGTAATATTTTGCTGACGGCAACCATCGACCGCGCCCTCGTACCTGTTGCCCTAGACATGCAGATAACAGGCAAAGTGGGCACGTTGGTTTATCCGCCTTATTACCCGGAAGCGATAAAATTATCGGATGTTCTGTTGAAAGCTCGTTATAATTTGTTGGACCGGTCGTTTGATGTGGATGAACTCTATGCGAATTTGGACAAAGCGCGTCTGCGCGCCCAAGCCAGTTTGAAGCGATCGTCAGATCCTGCTGTCCCGTCGAAATTGGAAGTTTTGGGTTTGCTGGAAAACTTCCCTGTCAATGGTTTGAAATCCTATTGGCCGCAAGGCTTGGCGAAAGACGCTCGCAGCTGGATCGTCGACCATTTACGCAATGGCATCGTCGATCGCGCCGGACTGAACTTACACGCGACAATCGACAAAGATAATATTTTTAAAATCGATAATTTGGGCGGTAAAATAAAATTTCAAGGCATGACGGTGGATTACCTTCCACCGATGCGCCCGGTCATCAATGTGGCCGCAGAAGCGCAATATGATTTGACCAGCTTTAATATTGCGGTTGAAAAAGGTGAGTTGCTGAAAACACAAGTGGAAAAAGCGGACATCGCTATTACGGGCTTTGATCAAGATCAGCAATTGATTGCGTTAAAAATCGACACCAAAGGTCCGGCACAGGATATCATTAACGTCATTTCATCCAAGCCGCTTGAATACCCGCAAAAACTGGGGTTTTCAGCGGGCCAATTTTCGGGTGACGCCTCCGCGCAAATTCACTTAAGCTTTCCGCTGATCCATGCGTTGACATTGAATCAAGTCGAGATGAAAACAACAGCCGCCTTGACGGGTTTAACTGTCAAAAACGCCGTCAGCGATTTGACGGTGTCATCAAAGTCGATCGAAATCGAAGTCAATACGAACGGATTGTCAATGGCGGGTGACGTCATGCTGGCGGATAGTCCTGCTACGATAAAATGGCAGGAATTTTTCGGCGATGATCAGCCGTATAAAACCGCATTGGCTGTTGATGGCGCGATTACGCCGAATGTATTGCGTGGTTTGCGTTTGCCCGTGAAGGAATATTTTACAGGGTCCGCCGCTACCAAGCTGGAACTTAAACAAGATCAGAAAAGAATAATGACAATCGGCTTAACGTCTGATCTTAGTCAATCATCAATCGCCATTCCCGAATTGCGTGCACAAAAAAACAGTGGCAGTAACGGCACGTTAGTGTTGAATTTGATTTCAGTACCGGGCGGGGCGACGACATTATCCGATGTTTCAGCTTCGTGGCCAGGCTTTGTGTTGCGTGACGGTACGATACGGTGGAATGCCGCAAGCGATCTTGATACGGCTACGTTAAAAGGTATAACCGTCGGACGCAGCACGATGGATGTCATCGTGACACCGATTGCTGATAACGGAATCAAAGCCGTATTGCGCGGCGATATTTTGGATTTCAGTGGCTATTGGACGACGCCAAAAGATCCGAACGAAAAGCCTTCAACCGATACGCGCCGCTATGATATCGATCTTCGTGCACGACAATTATATTTGGATCCCGAATTCCCCCTAGGCAACGTACAAGCAACCATATCCTTGCGCGGAAAAGAATTGGTGACAGCGAATATCGTAGCCGACACGGCGGATAAGGGGTTTATTCGATTAAAGCAAAATGTCTTGCGGACAGGTGCACGACAATTAAATATTACGGCACAAAATGCAGGCCGTGTTTTTCAAGCACTGGATGTAACAGATTCCGTAGCCAAAGGTACTTTGCAAGTTAACGGCATCTCTAAAAAAGAAAAACCCGCCGTGATTGAGGGCCAAGCCGAGTTGAAAAATTTTACCGTTATCAAAGCGCCCGTTTTGGCACGTATCATCAATGCGTTTTCGCCGGGTGGGTTAATTGAATTATTAAACGGGCGCGGTTTGGCGTTCAGTAAAATGTCCAGCGGTTTCGTGTTGGAAAGCCCTGATGTCATTCGACTGAAAAACGGTCGCATGACAGGAGCAAGCATCGGGATGAGCTTTCACGGCCGGGTGTACAAAACATCGCAAACGATCAACATGTCCGGTACTATCGTGCCCGTCGACGGTTTAAATAAAATGGTCGGCAGCATTCC
>JANODM010000049.1:0-5829 GCA_031412695.1 Alphaproteobacteria bacterium | reverse complement strand
TAAATAAGTCACGTTTTTAGACGATATGCTTATGGTTTTCTTATCATCGGTACACTAAGTCTAATCGTATTCTTATGTGTCACGCGCAACAATAATAATCTGTGCGTCGCTTAGTGACGCGAAATCACTTTAAAAGGAGATTTATCATGATCAATAAAGAACAAGTACAGGGCAAAGCCCAACAACTCAAAGGCAGCATCAAATCGACCTGGGCCAAATTAACAGACGATGAAGTCGCTTATTACGAAGGTCAACAAGACAAATTTTTTGGTGCTGTAAAAGAAAAATACGGCGTAGCAAAAGAAGAAGCTGAAAAGAAAATGAAAGAATTGGAATCTAACTGCGGTTGTGATTCCTCCTCTAACAGAGCAGCTTAATTTTTTAAGTCAAGCTCCAGATGAAAATACCTGGTACACCCTTTGATACCGGGTATTTTTTTGCGCTTATTTTAATGGACTTGCTGTGTCGCTGCGGACGCGTTAAAAACAATCTATGACTTATGTTGTCACCGACGTCTGCATTCGCTGCAAATATACCGACTGTGTCGAAGTATGCCCCGTGGATTGTTTCTACGAGGGTGACAATATGTTGGTGATTAATCCCGACGAATGCATTGATTGCGGTGTTTGCGAACCGGAATGCCCCATCGGTGCCATTATCCCCGATCTGGACCCCAAAGCTGAAAAATGGCTGGAACTGAACCGTGATTACAGTAATAAGTGGCCGGTCATTACGCGGAAAAAACCTGCACTTGCTGATGCAGATGCGTTCAAAAATACCGAGGATAAATTCAGTTTGTATTTCTCGCCTAAAGCGGGGCAAGGGGACTAAGGTTTGCTTTTAAAAGTCGGTTTAGGCCGCATCACGCAAAACCTTAAGATTGCCTCTTATTTTTTTCTTGCTTTTTCGTAAAAATTGGTATATACTACACCCTGTTTTGATATCAAAAACAATGGTTTAAATAATAATTATGTCTTGTTTTTGATGTCAACTGAGTCGAACTCAAACGTTAACAACCGAACGGGAACCACATGCCAAGCAAATCCGCTGCCCTCAAAAAAGCGACCAAAAAACCAATGCCGTTGAAAACCGCCAAGAAGAAACCTGCGGCCAAAATTACCCGCGCGCTGACCAAAAAATCACCCGTCAAAGCAGTGGTCAAAAAGCCTGTCGCGAAAAAAGCAGCCCCTAAAGTTGCGGTCAAAGCTCCTGTGAAGGCTCCCGTCAAAGCAGTGGTCAAAATGACGCAGAAACCTGCGAATACTTCGGTCAAGCCTACGGGAAAGGTCACGAAAATGACCAAGCCCGAGCCTGAAGCAAAAATCATCGCGAAAACCATTCCTGCCGCAACGGCTGCAACCGTTGCTGCCAAGCAACCGGTCAAAAACGATAACAAAGCCGACAGCAAAGCCTATGAATACAAAGCAGGCGACAAGGTTGTTTATCCGGCGCACGGTGTAGGCCGCGTCGAAGGCATCGAAAAATTGCTGGTATCGGGTATCGAAGTGACGTTGTACACGATCACATTTGAAAAAGATCGTATGCGTCTCAAATTGCCGATGCAAAAAGTGGCGACTTCAGGTTTGCGCCGTCTAGCCAACAAAGAGCAATTAGCCGAAGTCTATGCGACGATGAAGGGCCGTGCCCGTATCCGCCGTGTGATGTGGTCGCGCCGTGCCCAGGAATACGAAGCCAAAATTAATTCAGGCTCACCTGTTCAAGTTGCCGAAGTGTTGCGCGATTTGAAACGCAACGTGTCCAGCACCGAACACTCGTATTCGGAACGCCAGATTTTCCAACAAGCGCTTGAGCGTTTGGCTTCGGAATTGGCAGCGATCGACAGCACGACACAAGAAAACGCCGCCGACAAGCTGCAAAAAATGCTGGTCGAAGCCGCTTAAAAACACGTTATTCCGTCCAAGAATAATGAAACCCCGCCCGTTGTGGCGGGGTTTTTATGAGAGGAAACATGGATTATTTTCGTGAAATATTTGGAGCTTTCGTAATATTTTGTATTCCACAGCTTCTGCGGTCTAAAAAATTGTTAATTGGTTTTGCTGTTATTTTTTTCTCTAGTTCTATTTATTTGTATAGAGATTACCTGGCAAATCAATTTGAAATGGATACAGGTCCTGGGGGAGGGTTAGGATACGCCATAGGAGTAATATTTTTTTATTTGATTACTGGTGGAATTTTTGCAAGAGGAATTGATATTTTTCTAGAACAGAAAAAAACTAAGCTATATATTCGTCGAATAATCTTGCTTATATGTTTTATAATTTCATGCGTAATGGTAGTAAGAACGTAATTAAAATTGTTGAAAAAAAAGCCGGGATGAATTCCCGGCTTTTTTGTAATTAGAAAGATCGGTTACATACCGCCGCCGGATACTCCACCACCTGAAGACCCGCCGCTGCTTGATCCGCCGGACATGCTGCCCGATCCAGAAGCACCGCCTGACATTGATCCACCTGACGAGTTGCCTGAGGCTCCACCCATCGCGCCGCTATTGATCGATCCTGTACCGCCTGAACCAAACGCGCCACCTGTGGCTGAGTTAGGTTGCGACGTACCCGTTGGACGTGCATTGGTGTTTACGTTACCGTTGACACCTACACCTGCGCGCGTGTTTGTTCCGGCTGAAGGAGAAATTTTCGCACCTGAATTGATACGAGCATCAAGATCTGTGCCAATCGTGGTGTCGGTTGAATCGTTATCATCGTTCTCATTAAACGACGAACCGTTCATCGCACCCGTTCCCGAAGTAGTAACAGCACGTTGACCGGCAATATTCGAACGTGTGCTGCCTGATGTTGAAGCAGCATAACGACCGCGTCTGCCGTTCACATTTGATGTTGTGCTGTTGGTTGATTCTTCAGAGGAAAGACGTGCACCTGTTCGCGTAGTGACTTGAGCGGTACGACCATCGTTAACAACGGCTCCGGTTCTGCCTTGTGCGCGTTCATCGGTAGAGTTCAAGCCTAATCCTGCATCAATATCCGCTTGCAACGTGCCTTGATTCAAGGTGTTACCAAGTGGTCTGTCCAGAATTTGAGCGTGTGATGGGGTGCTCATAGATGTCCCGATCAGCAAAGCTGCGATCAGAAGGGATGTGGATGTAATCGTTTTCATACTAATAACCTTTCAAATGGGATATGTCTTGATAGGAATTAAATCGAAAATCTTATAAAAAATAAAACAGGTTATACCACGCAGGTATAAATAATTGATCGGCATGAAAAGAAATGGTGGGCCCGGCTGGATTTGAACCAGCGACCAGACCGTTATGAGCGGCCGGCTCTAACCCCTGAGCTACAGGCCCGACGTTCTCTGTTTGCCAGAACGCATGCCTACGGTAAAGCCTTTCCTTAGGTATTTCTTACAAAAAATGGCCATCTCACCATCGAAACTTGAATAAAAAAAGCCGATTTATACTTCTTTGCTGTCTTTTCATCACCCCCTATACGGAGAATTTCTCATGGCCAAGATTAAATCATTGCACGATCTGTACGTCGCCCAACTCAAAGACCTGTATTACGCCGAGAAACAATTGGTCAAAGCCTTGCCGAAAATGGCAAAAGCGTCGACTGATCCTAAATTGGCAAAAGGTTTTACGTCGCATTTGGCTGAAACAAAAACCCAAGTCGAACGTCTGGAACAAGTTTTTGAAATGTTGGAAATTCCTGCCAAAGCCGTAAAATGCGAAGCAATTATCGGGATTCTCAAAGAAGCAACGGAAATGATGGATGAAACCAAAGGAACCGATGCTGCGGATGCTGCATTGATCATGGCTGCGCAAAAAGCTGAGCATTACGAAATCACAACATATGGTTCCGTAATAACGTTCGCAAAAGCTTTGGGTTATACAGAACAAGCTAATTTGTTAAAGCTGACCATTGCTGAAGAAAAAGCATGTGACGAAACATTGACCAAGCAAGCGGAATCGTCTTCGAACCAAGTTGCTAATTCAAACTCGGAAAAATCGACAAAACGCGCTGCTTAATTTTACACGAATACTACCATGAAAAATCCGCCGATGTGACGATTGAGTCCCGGCGGATTTTTTATAACTGATCCGTTTGGCGCAACGCTTCGGATAAAATAATTGCCGATGCGACGATCACGTTAAAGCTGCGCGTTTTGATCGGCACGATGACTCGTGCATCGGCGTGTTCATGCACATGGTCCGGCACGCCGCCGCTTTCGCGTCCCGCGATCAGTAGATCGTTTTTTTCAAAGGCAAATTGATGGTACGGAGTCGATGCCTTGGTCGTCATTAGAATCAGGCGAGACGAGGGGCTATGGGTTTTTTGCCATTCCAGGAAGCCTTCCCATGATGCATGGCGGTTGACTTCGCCCATGCCGCCGTAATCCATCGCCACACGTTTCAGCCGAGCATCATCCAAGGGAAAACCGCAAGGTTCAATGATTTCAAGGGGTACGCCCAAGCCTGCCGTCAAACGAATGGCGGCACCGGTATTTTGCGGAATATCGGGTTGGAAAAGACACAACCTCATGAACTTTACCCTCTTGTCAGTTTTGCCTGGAAAGGCCATACATTAACCATTAATGTTCTTAGCTTAAATAGATTATTTTCCAAAGCATAGCTTGAGTGACTCCATGTCCGACATGACCCAAAAATTTAATACCGATAAAGATCAAATTCCGGAAAAAGCGACCCGCCGAGACTTCCTGTATTTGACTGCTGCATCCTTTGGTGCGGTCGGGGTCGGATCACTCGCTTGGCCCTTTATCCACAGCATGAATCCCGCCGCCGATACCTTGGCTTTGGCTTCGGCTGAATTCAGCTTGGTCGGTATCGAACCGGGACAAGCCGTAACCGTCACCTGGCGCGGCAAACCCGTTTTTATTCGCCGCCGCACGCCCCAGGAAATTACCGAGGCGGAAACCGTCAAACTGGACGAGCTTCCCGATCCGCAAGCCGACAAAGACCGCGTCAAGAAAAACGACTGGCTGGTTTTGGTCGGTGTCTGCACCCATTTGGGTTGCGTCCCTTTGGGTCAAAAATCATCGGATCCAAGAGGCGAATATAACGGCTGGTTCTGCCCATGTCATGGATCGCATTACGATACGTCAGGCCGCATCCGCAAAGGTCCCGCACCTAAAAACCTTGAAGTTCCTCCCTATGAATTTATTTCAGACACTAAAGTTAAAGTTGGATAATAATCATGAGCTCGAAAGAACGCGTACACTTTAATAATCCCGTTATTGCCTGGGTCGATGAGCGCCTTCCGCTTTTCACTATGATGAAAAATGAGTACGGGACATTCCCGACTCCCAAGAATTTCAATTATTTCTGGAATTTCGGCGCAATCGCCTTGGTCATGCTGGTGACGATGATCTTGACCGGAATTTTCTTGGCCATGAATTATGCTGCCCATACCGATATCGCTTTTGACTCGGTCGAGCGCATCATGCGTGATGTCAATTACGGTTGGTTATTGCGTTATCTGCATGCCAATGGCGCGTCGATGTTCTTTATCGCCGTGTATATCCATATTTTCCGCGGTATGTTTTACGGATCGTATAAACGCCCGCGCGAATTATTGTGGATATTGGGCGTGACGATTTTCTTGCTGATGATGGCAACAGCTTTCATGGGCTATGTATTGCCATGGGGCCAGATGTCGTTCTGGGGTGCTACCGTTATTACCAATTTGTTCTCGGCCATTCCGCTGGTTGGTGATTGGATCCGTACCTTATTATGGGGTGGTTTCTCGGTCGATAACCCGACACTGAACCGTTTTTACGCGCTGCATTATCTGATGCCATTCGTGATCTTCGCCGTCGTGTTCATGCATGTTTGGG
>JANODM010000048.1:0-13526 GCA_031412695.1 Alphaproteobacteria bacterium | reverse complement strand
CGAATTTACGCAAAAACTATATGGCCGCACGGTGTCACGCGATCAGATTCTAATGGCTGCTGCGCAATTACAGTTACAAGCCGAAGCTTTGCCGCGTCGTGTTACGACTTATTCGAAAGGTATGCGTCAAAAATTGGGGTTGATGGCAACTTTGTTGACCGATTGTTCGTTAGTGATTTTGGATGAACCGATGAGCGGCCTGGACCCACGCGCACGGATTTTAGTCAAGGGTGCGATTACCGCCTATCAAAAGCAAGGCCGTACGGTCATTATCTGTTCACATATCCTGGCGGATTTGGATGAAATGTGCCCCAAGATCGCCATTTTGCATGAGGGCCGTTTGGCATTTGCCGGCAGTCCCGATACGCTAAAAACACAAACGGCGCAGAATAATCTGGAACGTGCCTTTTTACACTGTATTGATAAAACGCCGATGGCTTCCGCCGCGTAAGATTACGATGCGTTGCCTATGGTGAAAAAAAGGCAAGCCGACCGGTTTGCTTATCTTTCAGGCAAAAGGATACACACTCATGAAAACGCTTAACCTTGTCGCTTTGACATTGCTTATTATCGGTGGATTGAATTGGTTGCTGGTTGGCGCCTTTCAATTTGATATTGTCGCTTATCTTTTCGGCGGATCATCCACCGGGATGGCACGTCTCGTTTACGTCCTTGTTGGCTTTGCTGCCTTGTACTGCATTGGCTTGTTCCGTCTTCTCTCGGACGATACAAATTACGTACAAAGCCGTACACATACGACACCTGTCACATCTGCCCGTATGTAAACACGTTCTTGTTTTAAATTTTCAGGCGCAGCTCCTTTAAAGGTCTGCGCCTGAATTTTTTTTGATCACCATAAACAAACAGATCAGAGTCGATCGTATTTTGTAATTTCAAAAGCAGGTTTGTCGTCTTCGGCTGCATGGCTGCTGAGAATTGTTTTGGTCCATTTTGATTTGTCGAATGCCGGAAAAAAGGCATCTGCCTGAGGATTGACATGAACTTCGGTTAAATACAAACGGTCTGCTTTGTTCAAGGCTTGGCTATAAATTTCACCGCCGCCGATAATCATTGTTTCATCTGCTTGATAGTCTGAATTAGTTTTAGCGATCGTCAGGGCGTCTTCCAGTGAATGAACCCACACGATGTTCGGTTGAAAAACTTGTTGTGGTTTACGGCTGATGACGATGTTCAAGCGATTGGGTAAAGGACGGCCCAATGAGTCAGATGTTTTACGCCCCATAATCACGGATTTGTTCAATGTTTGCGATTTGAACCACGCGAAATCTTTGGGTAAGTGCCATGGCAATTTACCGTTCAAGCCTATCCCAAAATTATGGCCTATGGCTGCGATCATGCAAATTTTCATCTAGACGGCAATCGGTGCTTTGATGACACCTTCACTGACATAGTTTTCCAACGTGAAATCGTCATATTTAAACCCGAAGATGTCTTTGACGTTCGGATTGATTTTCATCGTCGGCAACAGGTGCGGTTTACGTGATAATTGTAAATCGACTTGTTCGATGTGGTTGCTGTAAATATGTGCATCACCGAAGGTGTGAATAAATTCACCCAACTCCAGATTACATACTTGCGCGATCATCATCGTCAGCAACGCATAAGAGGCGATATTGAACGGAACGCCCAGAAAAATATCGGCCGAGCGTTGATAAAGCTGACACGACAAACGGCCTTCCGACACATAGAATTGAAATAGGCAATGGCATGGCGGTAATTTCATTTGATCGATGTCGGCTACATTCCATGCGGATACGATCAAACGACGGCTGTCGGGGTTAGTCTTGATCATCTTGATCAGGTTCGAAATTTGATCGATCTTGCCGCCGTTTTGCGTTGGCCAAGACCGCCACTGATGCCCATAAACTGGCCCTAAATTGCCGTCCGCATCGGCCCATTCATCCCAAATTTTGACACCGTTCTCTTGCAAATATTTGACGTTGCTATCGCCGTTGATGAACCACAGCAATTCGTGAATGATCGATTTTAAGTGAACTTTCTTCGTTGTAACCAGGGGAAACCCGTCACCAAGATTAAAGCGCATTTGATAACCGAAGATGCTGTAGGTGCCTGTGCCTGTGCGGTCTGACTTATAAGTACCAAAGCGACGAACGGTCTCAAGAAGGCGTAAATACTGATCCATAGAAGGGGCCTTTCCGAATCTGGATTTTTAACAAATTACGTGTTATATTAAACATGTCTTTTCGAAGACTATAGCGATAAACGCTTATTGTAATAGACGTTGTGGACCCGGGGGCGGTACCCGGCGCCTCCACCAGAATCCTTAATAATCATGTTGTTAAGGCTTGTGGCGGGGGCGAAATAGGATCGACACGCGTAGTAAAGGGTAAGTTTTCGTTCGGTATGATATCCGCCGTATCGGGTCAAACACTACAAATGCAAACGATAACACTCCGTTTGGTGCTCAAGTAGCTTTGGCTGCTTAATCACCATAAACGAAGCGGTTGTTCAGCCCTCACGGGTTGAACAGTTAGCATTCACAATCCCTGAGGCCTAAGAACCTTTGGTAGGGCTGGCGACTTGCCTCGTAACAGAAAAGTCGCATTTTTCTTTTTCCGAAATTTTTAAACGTAAGACCATTTTTTGACGGCCAATCTTTCGCCGGAACGACATTCGGGAATAACAAACGGTAAAATATCCGATTCAGATTTCTCCTCACGCGGATCAGACTCTTCGATCATGACGGCCGAACCGGCAAATGCTGCGCGCGTTCTTAAAAATGCGTCGACGGCCAAGACATTTCTGACATGGTTGGTATGCGGAGTTTCTTCATACGAGAAGTCGGAATCTTTAGGTTTCACATTGAATAAATCGGCGATATTTACCGAAAACGGCTGAGTCGGTGCGTCGCGCATGATACTTTGCGCATCGATAATTTGCTTAGGCGAGGCATCGTAAAAAGAAGCGCGCGCCGCTATTTGACTTACTTCCGTACCGCCGAAAGAGGAATCGCGTATGTATTGCGTGCCGACGACAACCGCAATATTCCAAGGACTCTTGAACATATGATGATTAAAAATTTTCGGATTTTGCAATGCTTTGTCTAATTTCGAGTTTACTTCTACGCAGTCCGGTATCTTTCCGTCGATCACGTGAACAAAAGTAATATTCAATAGTCGATATTCAAGATTTGGAATCTTGTGTATGTTTTTGTCTTTCTTTTTAGGACCGAACATGTGTTTCCCAAGTCTTATTAGGCATGAGCATATGACCGTGAAAATGGGACGGGCAATTGCTGGCCTGATTTTAATCCTTGTAGCATATCAAACATAGGAGAGGATTTGTCGCTTAAGATAGCCTTGCTTGCGGTGTTGCCGACGAATTCATCAACCAAAGTGGAGCAGACGATGACGGCTTCTTCTGAAAGGCAGCGTTCAATTTCTAGTGTTTTTAGCACGTTGCTTTTGACTTTGAAATCATCTGATTGCCAACTAGCAGGCATGTTCGTTTCGCAAAACGGATTCAACATATCTTTCGTAGCTTGCCACAATGATCGTGGTGCCGGTTTTTGCAGAATTTTTTCAACGACGCGAATATTTTTTTCGCTGACATCGAACGCGGTTACTCGTGCATATACGCGTTGGTCACGGAAATTCTTGCCGGTCTTAATGGGGGTACTTGTTCCAATCACCGTTACAAAATTATACGGCGCCTTAAAGGGAGAAGATGTTTCTTTTCCTTTGTTACCTAAGAATAATGAAATCGTTGGACCCAAGTTGGTTTGGGCTGGGCTGTTGTCTTGTACGCTATGTGCCAAAGCAATATTAAGCATGTGCATATTGCTGTGCGTCAGGCCTTGCATGTTGTATCGCTTGTTCAGATCTTTCATAGCCATCTCCCTCGAATCATTTCATATACAGTTTTATACATTTTTGTTAGGCATATGTCAATCATAAATTGGGCGTTTACGGTTCTTGTTTTGTTAAGATTCGCCGCTTAAAGTTAAGACATGAAACGATCCGACCCAGAACCCACAATTCGTTACGACAAAATGGTAGAAAAAGCTCTCCGTGGCGTCGTAACCCAAGCTTTGGACCATGTTGTCAAAAACGGCCTGCCCAATGACCATCATTTCTATATCACGTTTATGACCGATTTTCCTGGCGTGGAAATGCCGTCTTATTTGCGCGATCAATACCCCGAAGAAATGACGATTGTCCTGCAATATCAATTCTACGGCCTTGAAGCGCATGAAGATAAATTCCAGATCACGCTCAGTTTTAACAACGTCCCCGAACGTTTGGTGATTCCGACCGAAGCCGTCACGATTTTCGCCGACCCCAGCGTCAACTTCGCTCTCCAATTCCAACCCATGGAAGACGTCGAAGAAGACGAGGATGATTTCCCGCCGCCTCCGCCCCCAAGCAAAACGGGCAAGAACGACACGGGCAAAAAACCCGTGAAAGCGAAAAAAGAAGAAGCGGGCAAAGTCATCGCGCTGGATAATTTCCGCAAGAAATAAAGCTTTAAATAAGGTTTTTGCGTCGTCTCGGGCTTGACCCGATGCGAGCCATAGATTATTCATGAGACCCCGCTTTCGCGGAGATTACGTTTATCAGGTGTGAAAAAATGACCAATAAAATGCTGCGCCGTGCGCGCCAAACGAAAATCGTCGGTACGTTAGGTCCCGCGTCCAGCGACATCGACATGATCCGCAAACTATTCCAAGCAGGCGTCGATACGTTTCGTTTGAACTTCAGTCACGGTGCGCATGACGATCACGCCGAGCGTTACAACAATATCCGCGCCGTCGAAAAAGAATTCAATCGACCCATCGGAATTTTGGCGGATATGCAAGGTCCGAAATTACGTCTTGGCAAATTCGAAAATGGCGGCGTCGATGTCGGCCCGGGCCACAAAATTATTCTCGACAGTGATCCTACACCAGGAAACGGCACACGCGTGCACATGCCGCATCCTGTAATTATCGAAGCGTTACAGATCGGCGATCCATTGTTGATCGATGACGGCAAGGTCAGTTTGAAAATCGTTGAAAAACGCAAAGACTCAGTTGTCGCCGAAGTCATCAACGGCACGAAACTGATGGATCGCAAAGGTGTTAATTTACCTGGTACGATTCTGAATGTATCGGTGTTGACGGCAAAAGATTTGAAAGACATGGAATTCGCTTTGGGCCTTGGCGTTGATTGGATCGCCTTGTCCTTCGTGCAACATGCGCAAGACGTCATCGATGCCAAAGCCTTGATTAAAGGCCGTGCACAAGTAATCGCTAAAATCGAAAAACCTTCGGCTGTCGAACATATCGAAGACATTATCAAACATACCGATGCCGTTATGTTGGCGCGTGGTGATCTGGGCGTCGAATGCCCTGCCGAGCAAGTGCCCGTCATTCAAAAACGCGTCGTACGTGCTGCTCGCGCAGCCGGTAAACCGTTGATCATTGCGACACAAATGTTGGAATCGATGATCACCAGTCCAACCCCGACACGTGCCGAAGCGTCCGACGTCGCACCGGCCGTCTTTGATGGTGCGGATGCAGTCATGTTGTCTGCGGAAACAGCCTCAGGACAATTCCCGCTTGAATCCGTTTCGATGATGGATCGTATCGCGCGTACGGTTGAAAATGACGCATTATATCGCGGCATCATGGATGCCGAGCATCCGCCAGCGGGCGGCGATACCGCCAGTGCGATTACGGCTGCGGCATTTGATGTGGCCACCGTATTGGATGCGAAATTGATTGCGAATTTCAGTTCAAGCGGTGCAACCGCTTTGCGCATGGTGCGCGAACGACCAAGTGCTCCGATTTTATGTTTGACTCCGAATTTGGATGTCGCACGCCGCTTGGCGTTGTCTTATGGCACGAACCCGTTGATCGTCAGCATGATGGATCGTTTTGAATCGATGATCGATGTTGCGAAATCCAAAGCGTTGGAAAGCAGTTTCGTCAGCCCCGGCGATATCATCGTCATCACTGCAGGCGAATTGCACGGTCAATCCGGCAAGACGAATACATTACGTGTCGTACAAGCCTGATTTTGTGACATAATCCAAGTATTGCACTGAAAAATGATGGTTAATGGTTTTTTAGCTTGGGCCTTCTATGGTCGAAGAGTAAAAAACCCGCTGCATTACGGTAAAAGAGCTGTTGCAAATGAGTGACAATAAAACAATTCTGGTAGTCGAAGATAATGATTTCGTGCGCATGCAAATTGCCATGTTTTTAAAATCATCAGGCTTTGACGTTGTTGAAGCCGCCGACGGTCAAGCCGCGGAAGGCCAGCTTTCCAGCAATCCTCAGCTGATTATCGCTGACGTGATGATGGAGCCGGTGGGGGGATTTGCTTTTATTCGTTCAATCCGCAATAAAGGAGTGGACGTGCCTGTGATCCTGGTGACAGGTGACCAAAATAACGATTTATTAGAACAATCGAATAAACTGGGGGTAGCGAGTGTCTTGATCAAGCCGGTGAAGAAAGACCGTTTGATCTCTATGGTACAACGCACCTTGCAACGATCGGGATAATTTTTAATGTTTGAAAGCCGCCGCCCTGTTTCTCAATCGATCGCCGCCGTGCTGTTGGCCGCGACGATGTTGACGTCGTGTGCGTCTACCTTGCCGAATAATGGCGCGCAAGCCGATTTGGTTCCCGCAGAACGGGTCGAGAAAAAATACGCAACCATCAACCGCGAGCGTAATCCCGTTACATATGTGAAACTGGAAGAAGACGTTTTGCGTCCGAAAAAAGCCAGTGCCGCACAACCCTTGCCCAAAGATCGTGTCGGTCCGTTCGAATTGCGCGAAGAAAGTTTGGCGTCAGCACTTGAATTGGTGATGGGTGACAAGAAAATTCCGATGGCGTTTGAAACGTCTCAGGCAACATCGCGCATGGTGACGATCACGTCACTTGAAGGTCCGTTGGACGAAGTTGTCGACAAATTATGCGGCTTGGCGAATTTATATTGTTCGTATGAAGGCGGCGTGTTGGTTTTAAAAGAAACCGAAACCTTTACCGTCTCGTTGCCGCCATTCATTGCACAAAGCTATGATCCTTTCGTCAACGGTTTGAAATCAATCACGGGCGGACAAACCTATGTCGATACGCTGACGGGTTCGTTGATTTACACGGCGTCACATCGCAACAACGAAAAAGCCAAAGATTATTTCGAGCGTCTGCGCGCCAATACGGCGATGATCGTCTATGAGGTTCAAATTTGGGAAGTCGAATTGACCGATGCGCACAACACCGGCATTGATTGGGAAGATTTTACGTTCACAAGCGGCGATTTCATCGCGAATTTGGCACGTGACGGCGCACCCGCGATTTCTGGTGCGGTCGGTATCGGCGCGCAAATCACCAGCAAATACTTGACTGCCGACGGCGTACTGTCATTCCTGCAAACGCAAGGATCGGTCAAAACGATCTCGCAGCCGCAATTGACGGTATTATCAGGATCCAAAGCCAAATTGCGTGTCGGTAACAAACGCGACTACGTGTCGCAAATCACGCGAACGGTCGGCATCAGTACCGCCGATAACGTGTCGGTAACGACATCGAAATTGGAAACGGGTTTGGAATTGGAAATCGCCAGTGCATGGTCAGACGGTACTGTCTATGGCGATTTGAAAATCCTGTTACAAAATTTGATTCGTTTGGGATCACTGGATGTGGGCACGACCAGCATCCAATTGCCTGAAACATCCGATCGTAACCTGGAAACCAAATTACGCGTTCGTCCGGGTGACGCTGTGCTGATCGGCGGTATCGTCGAAGAGCGCGGCACAGTGGACGAATCGGGTCCTCCCGGCCGCGTTAAACCGCTTTTCACGACCACTAAAGCCAATTCAGCGCGTAACAGCGAATTAGTATTTATGCTGCGTCCCCGAGTCGTTATTTATACCGAGAATCCCCCTGAAGACGCGCAATTGATCCCCGGCGGCATCACGGCTGAACCTCCGCGTGTTCAAAATACGGCCCGGCTATTGCCACGTCCGGTAGAAGAGGCGACTCCGACCGCTATTGTCCCAAATGCCGCTCCTGTGGCGTCTATGTCAAACTATTTGGATCTGCTGCCTGCCGATCAAATCGCTCCTGCCCCCTAATAAGGTGGTTTTCCACGCTTTCTTTGAACTTTATTAAAGCTTTCCGCGTTAAAACATTAAGAGACATGTCTTTTTGAATTAACGGGGGGTCTCATGACTCTGCTCAAGCTTTTGGCAGCATATCGCGCCTGCATCTTTCTCATTCTGTTGGCGCTTGTTACTGCGCCGCTCCAAGCGTTGGCGCAAGCCAGTGCTTTTGAAGATCCATCCAGCGGTGCTGCGGGTGCAGGTGTCGGATCGCAAGAGCTTTCGCCGATCAAAGCTGAAATCGACGGCGGTGATATCGCTCAAGGCCAGTCGGCCCAAGTTATCGTCATGATGCGCAACAACAGCTCGACGCCGTTGACCTTGCAAAAAATCGATTTGGTTCCGTCATCCAACGTAACAGCAACCGTCGTCGGCAATCAATGCGACAAAGAACCCATCAAGCCCGGGATCGAATGCCCCGTGACGATTGCCGTCAAGGGCGAGTTAAGTGGAAAATACCGCGTCGGTATTTTGGCCAATCACTCGGGCCGCACCAAAGTTTCCAACCTGGCAATTTTAGGGAATGTCGGCAGCGGCGCAGCCGGTTCAGTCGGCGGCATGCCGTCTAACGAACTTGAATCTTTTCCGAACGTCATCGATTTCGGTAACGCCAAACGCAGTACGCCTTTCGTTCGATCAATCGCTATTCGCAACACTTCGACCAAAACGATCGAGATCAAACAAATCGATTTGGCGGCATCACCGTTGACAGGTTTCGCCGTCTCCGCACCAGAGTGTAAAATTCTGGCACCATCAGGTACGTGCGCCGCGACTGTTACGTGGACGCCAACCTCCGAAGGCAAAGCCGAAGGTGCGATCGTGATGAACCACACCGGACCATCCAGCACCATGCAAATCGCGTTGTCAGCGGAATATACGCCAGCGAAAACTGAAAAAGCTGAACGCTTTCCATCGCCGGTCCCTGGACGCGGCTTGGTCGTTGCGGATCGTGAATCGGTTGAATTCGGCACAGATATCGACGGTGCTGCATCCATTACTGTCAGCTTGGTCAATGCAGGTGACAAAGCCGTAACATTGCGTCAGGTTCGCTTGGCAGGATCGGATAACGGTTTGTCTTTATCCAGCGACGATTGCGCCTCACAAAAAGTTCTTGAACCGAATGATGGTTGCGCGTTGACGGTCAATTGGTTGCCGCGCCGCGTCGGTCCGGTCATCGACGATATTCAAGTAATCCATGACGGTGCGCGCGGCGTTCTGGTTCTGCCCGTTCGAGGCAGCGCAAAAGAAGTCGTTACGCTGAACATGCCGATCATGAGCGGATCATCCATGCCGCGTATCGCGACAGGCGATATCGATGAGAAAATTTTAGGCGATGTCAGTAAAGATGGTTCGAAACAAACACAAAGTTCGGGCTCGGCTTCGGGTTCGGGCTATTCTGATTTCTCTCTATCCGGCGACTCGTCAGCGTTGAACGGATATCGCGTGACATCCCTAAGTTCGGATCGCGCCGTGATCGCCGGTCCGCGCGGGCGTATCATCGTCCAAGACGGTCAGCCGCAAATCATTGCAGGTGGTCATTGGATTCCGCGCGTTATGGCGGACGGTGTCGAGTTGATCGGCGATCGTGATTCCGTTGTTTTACTGTTTGACCGATCGTTGGGTATTATTTCGGCAAACGGTGCCGCGATTACATTTGCTACAGCACCAGCCATGGTCGATATGGGATTAGGCGCATCCAGTAGCACAGATACGGTTGATACGGCTACTGCAACCACGCCTGCGCCTACCGGTACTCTAGGAGGCGGCGTCACCACGCCGTAAAATTGAACGTGATGGAGACTAAACCACGCGACACCAAAAAAGCTGAAGGCCGCGAACGTTATTTGGACATGGTCCAACGTGAACGTACGTTGCTGGTCGAAAAAGGTATCAGTCGCACCATCGAACAGCTATTGGTTGCCGCAGGCGGCTTGGAAACCAGCGATGAAAAACAACAGGAAACTGAACGTCATTCTGCCACAGGCGATCAGTTGCGCTCTGCCATTCCCGTACCGGCTTGGATGCCGTTAAACTTGCACCTAGTCGGCTTGCAAAACGGTATTCTGCAAGTAGCTCCTTTGTATGATTTGAATGACCGTCAAAAGGAAAGCTTGATCGCAACCGCTCGCCGCAGTGGTTTTCGCGTCGAAGACGTGGAATTGCAATTATGGGATCGTGGTGAATTGGTCGAAGCCTTGCGCCGCGTGCACGATTTATCCGCCGAACGTACCGAAAAAACATTAAACGAATGGCTACGCGATATCGATAATGGTTTGTTGCTCAATCAATTCGTACGCGACATGATGGCGGAAGCCTTGAATATGCGCACATCGGATATTCACATTCTGCAAGATACTGGCGCCGACATTCCGAACTGGATCAAATACCGTATCGACGGCGATTTGGTACCGATGCATTTGCTTCCGTCCGATGCGATGGGCCGTTTATCCACCGTGTTGAAACGCGACGCAGGCATGAACTTCGGTGATCGCAAAACACCTCAGGACGGACGTTTCAGCTTCGTCTGGCAAGGCCGTTCGATCGACGTTCGTGTGGCCGCAGGACCCCAAGGCCAAGAGGGTGAAAAGTTAACCTTGCGTTTGTTGGATCGCGCGTCCTTACGTAATTTCGACGATTTGTTCAAACGTCATGAAGTCACAAAAGAAAAATTGATGCGTATTTTGGAACCGCAAGTCAAAGGTGACGGCGGTTTGGTGTTGCTGTCAGGCCCGACGGGTTCCGGTAAAACAACAACGTTGTATGCAATGGTCCAGCAGATCGATCGTCGTCGCCGCCATGTATTGACCATCGAAGATCCGATTGAATACGAATTACGCTATGCCACGCAGTGGCAGGTTATTCCTGGACGCAAAGGTTCTGAATTCGCTGATTTGATCAGGGCCAGTATGCGTCATGATCCGGATTATATTGTCGTCGGAGAGATGCGCGATGGCGAAACCGTTGAAACGGCATTAAAGGCTGCTGAATCGGGTCATACCGTGTTGACGACGATCCACGCGGACTCCGCAATTCAAACCTTGGAACGTTTACGTTCTTTCGTGCCCGGTGCCAAAGACCGTGCGTCGACCTATACATTGGCACAACAAATTCGCGCCGTTTTAAATCAGCGCTTGATCAAAATTTTGTGCCAAGGCTGTTCCCAAGCTATACCTGTATCGGAAATTATGGTGGAAACGGAAATGCATACATTGCGTGTCGATTCCAACCATATTATTCGTCGTCACAATCCAAATGGATGCGATTTGTGCAATCGTACAGGGTATTTGGGCCGTACGTTGTTATTAGAAGTTTTATTGGTTGAAGGCAATGACGATGCCCGAAACAAAGTCTATCAAGCCATGACAACCAACACTAGTGATGTCGTGCGCGCCGAAGGCGTGACGCTGTTTTCGCGTTCGGATAATATTCGCCAATTGGTCGCCGAAGGGTTGATCGATCCCAGGATTGCAATCCTGCAATTACAATCCCTGCAAGAAAGTTAGAATTTCATGCAGCAATGGATCGCCGAAATTGCTTTTGATACGCGCGGGTCGACCAAAAAGCAGACGCGTACCTACTATTTACCTAGAATCGAAGATGTGCGCCGCGCGATTACGGATGAGGGCGGTTATGCGTTGCGTATTCGTCCGCATAAACGTTCGGTATTCGAGCGCCTATTGGCCCGTTCAAGCTGGCAGCAAGTTCAATTGCTGCGCGGCATTCAATTCCGTGCCAATACGACGTCGCCATCGGTTGCGTTCTGGCGATTGATCGAGGCCGAAAGTAATCCGCGCATGCAGAATATTTTGGCTCCGGCGCGAGAAGCTTTGGCGCGGGGTTTAGGTGTCATCGAAGGCATCAAAGCGTTGCAAATGTTCGACCACTCGACGATTGCGATTTTATCGGCATCCGAACGGTCAAACCGTTTGCACGAAGGTATTCCGCACGCGATTCAAAACATCACGCAAAAACGCAAGAATATGGCGAAAATCGGGGGTACGATTGCCTGGTTGGGTTTTGATATTTTCTCGATCGTTCAGGCGATGCTGGCAGGGCGCGGCATGATTTTAGGGTGGTTCCGCAAAAACGGCCCCACCACCGAAGGCCCGAAAAAAGTCGAATTCGAGCAAACCGTCGACAGTTTGGAAATGCTGTGGAACGTTTTGCTTCTTATTGCGTTGGCTATGGGTGCGGCGTTGGTGTGGGCGGTTCTGTCGTTCTGGTATAATCGCGGTAAAAAAGATTTCATGGCGGCGCGTTTCGTCCGCAAAATCCCTCTGGTCGGGGCTTATTTGCGCGATTTGGGTTTCGCGGATTCGATGGCCGCTGCCGCGCGTATGTTACGCGGGAACGTATCGATTGCGCATGTTTTGCAACAAGCCGCTGAGGCCACTAATATTCCTGACGTCACGAATTTCTGGCTGGGCGCGCACCAGGATCTGTCGCGCGGTATTACTTTAGGTGCGGCCCTTGACCGTGATCCTCTTAATCGTGGCGAGCGTATGGAATTGATGACCGTGTCGGACCTTAATCAGATTGCAACGGTTCTGGAGTCAATCTCGGAAATGCGCGCGCAAGCCGCATCGACGAAAAACAGTATGATCGTCTGGTTGGCGTTTATTCTGACGGGACTTTATTTGTTAGTCGCGTTTGGTTCGGCGATTTTCGCCTTGCGCTTGATGAACTTTAGTATGGACACCGTCATGCAAGACATGATGGGTGGAATGGGAGGAGGAGGCTGATGGCTGACACGACGCTTAATGCAGAACCGAAAGCAACGTTAAAGGCGGCATCGACAGCCTTGCCTATTGCACCTTCTATTGTCCTTAGTCCGTATTTGCCACCTGATATTATCGGCGGATCGGTCCCCTATATCGCAGGCTCCGAAGAGGAAACCGTTTGGAACGCGGCATCTCAGGCCTGTGCTACGGATCGCGTGCATTACGTGTACGCCGTATCCGATGGGCGTATTTGGTATCTAGCGACACCATCATCATCCTTGGCATCTGCACCCGATAGTTGGTGTCCTTTGTCGGCTGCGTTACCGGGTAACAGCGAATATTGGGACAAAGAAACCGTTTATATTTTCGACCAGGAAGGTACGGCTGCCGGATTGCGTTGGGACGGGGAGACGGGTCGTATGCAAGTTTTTGTCGGTCCGTCACGTACGATCTTACCGCGTCTGCAAACATTGGATGCGAATTTCGTCACGATTAATACGGAACGGGCCACGCCAGTGCCGTGGAAAAACCGATCGTTGATGGAAGAAAAATTATCGCGTGCGACCGTGATGGGATTATTTTTATCAGGCTTAGGCGTTACCGTTATCGCGTTGGCGATTTGGATCATCACGAATATTTTCAGCATGTCGTTGACACCTAATCTTGAGAAG
>JANODM010000047.1:0-1674 GCA_031412695.1 Alphaproteobacteria bacterium | reverse complement strand
GGTGGGGAACAGAGCTTCTGCATCCTCATGACAGGTGACAAGCTCGGCAATGATGCAAGGGCCCGCATCGAGACCATGGTGCGCACCAATGACGGGTTCGAGATCGCCGAAGTGGACCTTCGCCTGCGCGGCCCGGGCGATCTCATGGGAACCCAGCAGAGCGGCCTGCCGGAACTGCACATCGCCGATCTGCTGGCCGATGCCGCACTGCTCCAACAAGCGCGGCAGGTGGCGATGCGCTTGCTGGACCTGGATCCCGAACTCTCCGATCCGAAGCACGCACAGGTGGCCCGGAGCCTGGCCGAACGGACCGCAGGCCGTCCCGTCTGGGGCAGGATCAGCTGAAGGCTACGTGCTCAATGCCGCCTTGCGCCGGATCTCCTCCGGATCCAACACGTGCATCAGTGCCCCGGAGGCGATCAGCACCTGCGCAATGGCATAGGTGAGGATGACCGACCAGGCCGCATGGTCCAGCGGACGCATGAAGCGGTCGGTGGCGAGCAGGCTGTCGGATGTGATGAACAACAAGGCACCCACTTGGGTGAACAGGAAACTGCGGAGAAAAGTGCGCCCCAGACGAAAAGCAGCTGCGATACCCATGAGGGTGATCGCGATCGTGTAGATCGCCACCGGCACGGCGATCATCTCATCCACGGCCGGAATGAGTTCGCTGGCGAAGAAATATCCGAAGGAGATCAGGCCGACGGCGATCAGTCCGGAGATCAATCCGCCCCGCGCTGGACCCGTTTCCACGATGTTCTGAAGGAAGCCCATCGCGAAACACAATTGAGCGATGAGGAAGGCTCCCAGACCGATCAGGAAGTTGAACTCGTCCAGGTGTTGGAACATCAGGGCCACATCACCGATCAGCGAGAAGAGCAGACCCGCCTGGATCAACAAGGTGAACCGATCGCCCACCCGCCGGCTGTTGAAATAGAACCAACTGGAGAGCACCAGCATCATGAGGGGCTTGCACACGTACACCAGCCCGTGCGATCCGGTCACTTCACCCGCCATCGTGCCAACGACGGCCAGGCCATATACCGTGAGGTTCACCGGGGTGTTCTTTCGAAGGTCCATGAAAGCGGGGCGGGAGGAAGGGAGCATGCGAATTTAGACATGTTCGAATGCGCCCTCGACGGAGACCACATTCTTCGCCGGAAGGCGGAATAAGTCCGGTGATCGGCTGGATGCGATCGGTGGATCGGGTTCGTGTTGACCCTCGGCAGCTTTTCAGCGGAACCCGGAGGACCACATCCTGGGGAGGAGCACAGCCCAGATCGCCAGTGCGAGGACCGCCCCGACCAGGATCATCACGGGAAGGGAATGACTTGAAGTGAGAGCGATGGTGATCAGCGCCAACGAACGCAGCAGTTCGGAGGTCGGTGCCCATTTACGGCCTTCCATCAACAGGCCTAGGTCCATCACCCACCAGATGATCACCGCACCCAATGCCCACTGAATGGCCGTGGTCAAGGTGTGCTGTTCGAATAGAAAGTAGGAAGTGACCACGATGAGCAGCACGAACTGGGTGGCCGCATGCCAGGCCCAAACGCGGGGGACCCGGGTGTCGTTCTCGTCACGGTCAACGGCGCGAGCGCCGGGCAGGCGGTGACGCTGCCCGCGACGACGCTCCCGGTTAACGGCGTGTATCGGGTGCGCGTCCGCGCGACG
>JANODM010000046.1:0-2522 GCA_031412695.1 Alphaproteobacteria bacterium | reverse complement strand
CCGCGACGTCTATGGCGAACCGCCTGCGTTGATCCCTGATCGTTTCGACTCAAACCGCCGCATCAGTTGGCTGTCGAGCGATACGAAACGTTATGACGTTACGATGTCGCCAGAAGAAATGCGCGGCATTTACGTGACTGTTTTGCGTTTGGATTCATCCTATGTCTATGAACGCGTCGTACAGTACATCATCCAAACGGCTTTGGTTTCATTCTTGTTGTCGGCGTTTATCACCACCGTATTGATTTTGGTCTTGGGCAAATGGATGATCGAGCCCATTTTATTGCTGCGTAATAATTTGTTGGGCGCCGCCAAAGATCCCGCGACGCCGATGCGGTATCTAACCGTCTATGGTCGTCGTGACGAGTTAGGCAGCGTCATTTCATCCGCCAATAAATTGATCAAACAAAATGCCGAAGCCTTGACCCGTCTTAATCAACAAGCGCAAGACAAGATTTATCGCGTTGCGTTTTTCGACAGTTTGACGAATTTGCCAAACCGTGCGCATTTCTTGAACAAGTTAGACGAGATCCTAAATTCGAATTCGCCGCCGCTTAAACTGGGTGTTTTAGTGGTTGATGTGGATCACTTCGGCGATGTCAACGACACGCTTGGGTATGAAGCCGGCGATTTGTTGCTGCAAGACTTAGCGAAAAAATTATCCGAAACATTACCCGAAGCGTTACAAGTCGCGCGTATTTCCGAAGATGAATTTGCCGCCATCATCGAACTGCCTGAAGACCCGTATGATCGCATCAAGAGCATATCAGACTCCGTATTGAATATCTTTGCACGCACATTCGATATCCAAGGCAATGACCTTGTTGTCGAGGGCAGTTTGGGCATGGCAATTTGGCCGACCGATGCAGACCGCGGCATTGATTTGTTGAAAAAAGGCGAGAACGCTTTGGATCAGGCAAAATTGGAAGACAAAGAGCATTTCTGTTTATACAACCCTGCCTTCGAACAAGCCGTACACAAGCGCGTCCAAATGGTCAGCGATTTGCGCACAGCCATCGAGGAAAAACAATTCGCTTTAGTATATCAACCGCAATTCAGCGCTGTGACGCGCGAATTGATCGGCGCTGAAGCGTTATTGCGTTGGGAACGCGTCGACCCTGATACGGGGAAAAAAGCGTTTGTTCGTCCCGATCATTTTATTCCTGTTGCCGAGCAATCGGGATTAATCGTGCCCATTGGCCGTTGGGTGATCGAAGAGGCATGTCGCTTTGCAAAAGATTGCCAAGAACAAGGTATGAAACCGTTTCGTGTCGCCGTCAATTTATCGGGTATTCAATTTCACCGCGATGACGTCGTCAGCCTGACGCGTGACGTGTTGCAGAAAACAGGACTTGAACCGCATTACTTGGAATTGGAAGTAACGGAAAGCGCCGTTATGAAAGATATCAACGAAACGATTGACTTGCTGCAGCAACTTAAAAATCTTGGTGTTGAATTAGCAATCGACGATTTCGGAACTGGTTATTCATCGCTCAGTTACTTAAAACGTTTCCCCGTACACCGTCTCAAAGTCGATCGTTCTTTCGTTATGAATGTGCCTGACAATGTCGACGATGCATCAATCACATCGACGATCATTCAATTGGGCCACGCCATCGGTCTCAAGGTCATCGCCGAAGGTGTCGAAACCGAAGCCCAGGTCAATTTTCTGAGCCAAGCAGGATGCGACGAATTCCAAGGGTATTTCTTCAGCAAGCCTTTGCCGCCGGCAGAGTTTCGCGGTTTCGCCAAAGGCCTAGGTCTCAAGTGATCTTGCCTTTGTTTTTACCAAGGCCTAGAATATGGCCTATCTCATGACGTTATCGCCCGACACTTCCACGTTTTTAATCAGACGCATCTTGCGCGTCTATCTACGTCCGCGTTGGAAGAAAATCGCCTTTGCGATGACATTGATGGGGGTGGCTTCTGCGATGACGGCGTCCCAGGCGTATTTGTTGGAACCGATCATCAATAAGATTTTCGTCGATAAGCAAAATGAATATTTATTACCGATCGGCATCGCCGTTATTGCCGTGTTTGTTATTCGCGGTCTGGCGAATTGGTCCCAGACAGTCATCATGGCCTATATCGGTCAAGACGTTGTGGCCACCATCCAGGCACAGATTTTTCATCACCTAATCCGTCAAGACATGGCGTATTTTCAACGCAACACGGCAGGCGGCCTCAGTTCGCTGCTGGTATCGGATGTCATGATGATGCGCATGGCAATGGCCGATGCGTTGACGGGTTTCGGCAAAAGTGTTTTGACTCTGGTGTTTTTGATCGCGGTTATGTTTTATCAGGATTGGAAACTCTCCCTAATTGCATTCGTCGTATTTCCGCCTGCCGGGTACATCGTTTCGCGTCTAGGAAAACGCTTGCGGGTCGTAGCTCGATCGACACAAGAACAGCAAAGCATCCTCAGCGGTTTATTGAGCCAATCATTTCTCGGTATTCGTCAGGTAAAAGCCTATGTTGCGGAAAAATACGAAGACAGCCGCATCAGCGAAACGTTGTCGCGC
>JANODM010000045.1:0-8492 GCA_031412695.1 Alphaproteobacteria bacterium | reverse complement strand
TGAGTCCATTTCGACCCGACACCGACGATATTCCCGCCGATGGTGATTGCTCCGATTAAGACATACCCGATGAAAAATAAGACTAACGCAACCGCGGCGACAAAGACAGGCGACTGCAACTGAATGCCCCAACCGATATGTTGTCCCAAAGATTTCAGCGTGATTAGAAAAACCGCAAGCGCGCTAAACGTCGCAATTACGCCCGCCAGATAGGCCAGGCCGCCTTTGACGACATGGGTGCGGTCCTCGTGATGCGATTTTTGCACCAGGCCTAAAGCTTTGAGCGACAGCACCGGAAACACGCACGGCATTAGATTCAACAGCAACCCGCCGAAAATCGCAGCCATTAACGCGCTGAAAAAACCCATCTCGGATACGGGTAGTGTCGTGACAGGATTTACTGTGTCTTCAGCGTTTTTTTTTAAGTCACTTTCAGATTGCGGCGCTACAACGGCAACAGGTGTCGCAAGTTTGACCGCAAATGCCATCGATTTTTCGCCCGAGGCATGACGAAACCATACATCACCCGTAACCTCGCTGATTGCATCGGTGCGCGTTTTATTTTTTGGAATTGTGATGACGGCGCGGCGACCGTCCAAATCCAATACTTGCAGCGCATTGTGTTGAATCAACAGCCCGTCATGTGGATAGAAGAACGCTTCTTCCGGCATTAAATCTGCCGTCAAAGGTAATGGGTCGATCGTCAGCACAACGTTTTCGGCATTGATCGTGACATTCGTTTTGCCCGTATAGGCTTGAGGTAAATGATCGCGCGTAGCCGTGAACGCACTGGCCCATGGGCCTGTGCCGGGTTTTTCGATGACGGGTAATGATAACAACAATGACGCAGATTCAGGGATGCAGGTTTCTTTGCACACCAACCAACTTGCTTGCGCCTTAAGATCGATCGTGTCGCCGATTTTTAAATCTTTCGGCGCAGTCAGCGTCGCCAAAATCATCACCGAGTCGCTATACCCGAAATTCATCAGATCGCCTGTTCTCTGGCGATGCGGTGTCGGAAACATCAATTCACTCGCGGTAAAACCAGGCGGCAATTGCCAATTTAATGTCGTCGCCAACCCTGTATCGCCCGGATTTTTCCAATAGGTGTGCCATTCGGGCAAAATTTCCTGGCGTAACGCGACGGTGAATTCAGCCCCCGGCGCGATACCGTCTGTTTCGGCGATTAATTGTGCTTTGACAATCGGCCCATCAGGAACATCGGTTTGAACTTGCGCAAATATGGGAGAAGTAAACAAGAAGAATAAAACAAAAAAAACAAAAGATTTTCTCAACATACTTCACTCCGTTTCCCCTGCGAAGGCAGGGGTAAAATTCCTGTACTTAACAGCTTTTAACCTATAGCTTAAAACGATAAAATCAAGCAGCTTATCATACACAAATCGTCATAACGCATAATTCCGCTGGCTTTCCGCGTTTAAAATCCTATATGATGTTTCGCCGCAAAGGATACGCAAAAAGCACTCCATGACCAACGCCATTACCGACTTCGTTCCTGCCCGTTTCGACCTGGTGTCCGAGTTTCAACCCTCAGGCGATCAGCCGACTGCGATCAAACAATTGATCGAAGGCGTCACCAAAGGCGAACGCGATCAAGTTCTGTTGGGAGTTACAGGTTCGGGGAAAACATTCACCGTGGCTCATCTCATCAAAGAAATGGCGCGACCGGCTCTTGTTCTGGCACCGAACAAAACCCTGGCGGCCCAGCTTTTCGGCGAAATGCGTAGCTTTTTTCCGAATAACGCCGTCGAATATTTCGTATCTTATTACGATTATTATCAGCCCGAAGCTTATGTACCGCGCACTGACACATTTATCGAAAAAGAATCGCAAATCAACGAACAGATCGACCGCCTGCGACACTCGGCGACACGTGCTTTGTTGGAACGCCGTGACGTTATCATTGTCGCCTCCGTTAGTTGCATTTACGGGATTGGGGCCGTCGACTCTTACGCATCGATGATCATCGATATCCAAGCAGGCCAGGAATTAAACCGTGAGGCGTTTATCCGCGACTTGGTCAGATTGCAATATAAACGTAATGACATTGATTTCGCGCGCGGCACATTCCGCGCCCGAGGCGATACCATCGAAATTTTTCCCGCCCACCTTGAAGATACGGCATGGCGCGTCAATCTCTTTGGCGACGAGATCGAAACCATTATCGAGTTCGACCCTCTAACAGGCAAAAAAGGCGACGAGATGAAAGTGGCGCGCATTTTCGCCAACAGCCATTACGTCACGCCGCAATCGACGATGGAAGGCGCAATCAAACAAATTCAAACCGATTTGAAAATCAGGCTTGAAGAACTTTATGCTGAAAACAAATTGCTCGAGGCGCAACGCTTGCAACAACGTACGCAATTTGATCTGGAAATGCTGGCGGCAACAGGCGTGTGCAACGGCATCGAAAATTACTCGCGCTATTTAACAGGCCGTCGCCCGGGCGAACCGCCCCCGACTTTGTTCGAATACTTGCCGCGTGATGCGTTGCTGATTGTCGATGAAAGCCATGTGATGGTGCCGCAATTGGGCGGTATGTATAAAGGCGACCGCGCGCGTAAAATCACGCTGGCCGAGCACGGATTCCGTTTACCGTCCGCGTTGGATAATCGACCCTTGAAATTCGAGGAATGGGAAACATTTCGCCCGCAAACCGTCTATGTATCCGCAACACCCGGTGATTGGGAATTGGAACAAACAGGTGGCGCTTTTGCCGAACAAGTCGTGCGTCCGACCGGGTTGATCGATCCGCCTGTCATTATTCGTCCAACGGAAAATCAGGTTGATGATTTGATGCATGAATGCCGTGAAGTCGCCGCCAAAGGCGGACGCGTGTTGGTCACGACGCTGACGAAACGTATGGCCGAAGATCTTGCCGAATATTTGGAAGAACACGGCGTTCGCGCCAAATATCTGCATTCGGATATTGATACGATCGAACGGATTGAGATTATTCATGCGTTGCGTAAAGGCGAATTCGACGTATTGATCGGGATCAATTTGCTGCGCGAAGGCTTGGACATTCCTGAATGCCAATTGGTTGCTATTTTAGATGCCGACAAAGAAGGGTTTTTGCGTTCGCGCACGTCGCTTATTCAAACCATCGGCCGTGCCGCACGAAACATTGATGGACGCGCGTTGCTCTATGCCGACAGCATGACGAACTCGCTGAACCAGGCCTTGGCGGAAACTAAACGCCGTCGTGATAAGCAAATTGAATATAACGAAAAACACAACATCACGCCGAAAACGATTCAAAAAGCTTTGAGCACGATTTTGGATGATATTTACGGCCCCGATCCGGAACGTGCCGCCCGCGCCAAAGCCTATTCCGACGTGATGGGTTTCGGTTATGCCGAAGATGAAAAAGAATTTGCGCATGACGAACTCAAAACGAAAATCAAAGGGATCGAACGCCGCATGCACAAGGCTGCCGAGGATTTGGAATTCGAAGAAGCCGCGCGTTTGCGTGACGAATTGCGCCGTCTTGAGGCAATGGATTTGGGTCTTACCCCAGGCGGTCATGCGCCGGTGCGGATTTCGCCGCCCGACAGCATGGCGCGCAACCGTTCCTTAGGCGAAATTAAAACCGAGAATAAAAAAATGCATCCGCGGGAACGTGCGCGTCAGGCCAAGAAAAAGCGTGAAGAAATCGCCGCAGGACGCGAGCCGCCGCTTCCTATTGCGGCCCCTGAAAGAAAACCACGCGGCGACACAGATGCCATCACGATGGACACGTTGTCGCAAAAACCGACGCGCAAACGCCCTATCTTGCGCGAACCGCGCACCACCGCCGAAGCCGAAGCGCGGAAGAAGGAAAAGTAAGTTTTTTCTCTGTCATGCCTAATATGCTGGTGCCTCGAGCGCAGTCGAGAGACCTCTCTTTCTAAAAGAGATCCCTCGACTTCGCTCGGGATGACAATGTGAAGAAACATGCTAACATCGTTGTTATTCCTAAGCTTGTCAAAGAACTTTTCTCAAAGAACGCATGACCTCTAAAAAATTCACCCGCACCATTGAAAATTTTATCTGCGAACAATGCAACGCCACTATCACAGGTGATGGATTCACGAATCACTGTCCACACTGCCTGACCAGCAAACATGTCGACATCAACCCTGGCGACCGTTTGGAGACATGCGGCGGATTGATGCACCCTATCGCCCTCGAGCAAAAAGGCGATATATGGGTCATCACGCATCGCTGTCGGTCTTGCGGCAAAGATATGAAATGCAAAACACGCGATGAAGATATGGCGGCTGTCATCACTTTGGCCAAGCAATTGGCCGATCCGCGCTAACACACCCGCTCAACAAAAAACCCGCCGTGATGGGGCGGGTTTTTCAAATTTCGTTCTTACAAAACAGATTAAGCGGCTTTGGATGCGCCTTTCAAAGCGACGATCTTGCCGGACAAACGGCTTAATGTGCGGGCAACGACGTTCTTGTGGAACGTGCCTTTAGACTGAGAGCGCTGAATTTCAGGCTGCAGATTTCTGAAGGCCAAGTCAGCGGCTGCGGCATCACCGATTTGTACGGCATCTTCGACCTTTTTAACAAAGGTACGAACGCGCGAGATACGGTTTTTGTTCTCGAGACGGCGTTTTTCCGTGACTTTGATGCGTTTGATTGCCGACTTAATATTTGCCATGATTTCATGCCTTTAGCGATTAATTTCGATTCCCGTGACGGGCCCTTGCCCTGTCTGGAGGCATCTTTTACCCCAAAGCCCTCTTTTGAGTCAAGGAATTAATGGGTTAAAACATTGCTTTTCCCGTCAACTTTCGTGGCCGCCAAGCCTCTATTTCTGACAGACCTTACAATAAAACGTCGACCGGCCGCTTTGAACGATGCGGGTGATCGGGGTTTTGCACCGTTTGCACGGGCGGTCTTCGCGGCCATAGACGCGGAAAGCGTTTTGAAAATAGCCCAACTCACCATCCGTTTGCACGTAATCGCGCAAGGACGATCCGCCCGCCTCGATCGCCTCGATCAGGACCTTGCGAATGGCGGGCACTAATAAAACCGCATCGGCCATTTTTAATTTCCCCGCCAAACGTTTCGGCGAAATGCGTGCGCGGAACAAAGCTTCGCAGACATAGATATTGCCAAGGCCTGCGACGATTTTTTGATCCATCAAAAAATGTTTCATCGGCGTTTTTCGTTTATGCGCTTTGCGTAGGATCCATTCAGGCGTCAATAGATCATCAAACGGATCAAGCCCAACCGTTTTAAGCAATTTATGCGGCGCGATAGCAGCATCATACTCCGTCGAGAGATAATCCAACACGCCGAAACGCCGCGCATCATTAAACACCAGACGTAATTCTTTTTGCTTTCCCTTTTTTGCAAAACCGAACACGACATGATCGTGTTTGGTCGGCACAAAATCCGATCCTTCGTGAAAAAACAAACGTCCTGACATACCTAAATGCAATAAAATTTTGCTGCCATCACTCAACACGATTAAAATATATTTGCTGAGGCGTTCTACGGCCGTCACGGTTTTTCCCGGTGCCATCATTGGCAATTCTAAAGGCAACGGAAAACGCAAATTGGTGCGGTGAAAATCAACCGACAGGATATCGCGTTTTAAAATCTTGGTGCGCAAACCGCGGCAAACCGTTTCGACTTCGGGCAATTCCGGCATGAAAAAAACCTCGTGATGATGGCATCACGAGGCTAGAAACAATTCCTGAAAGATCAAGCGTATCTTTTATGCGCCTTTGCGGGCCATGACGGTAGGTGGAGCGCGTGTCGGGATCAAATAATCTGGTGCGTCTAATTTTTTCAATTTCCATCCATTGGCTTCTAATTCGAACACGGCACGCACGGGTTGCAAATTATTCATCCATGGTTTGTCGAATTGCGGCGGAGCGGCGATTTCGACGGTCACTTCCGTGATGCCGCTGAAACGGACGTCGCGGACAAAGGCTTCTGGGTTCACATGCGCGGCATTCGCGTTGTAATAGTACAATAAACTGGGAAGATTTTCGGGGCGCACGTAATAATCGACGATGCCGTCGACTTGTTCGGCCTTGTCGGGGCTGGACGTACCGTTATGGACGCTGCGTTGTTTCAAATCCGCTTTGAGCCAGTTGCGAACGGACGGCCAATCAGTCTGGGCGTTCAATGAATAAATATTACCTTCGCGCGTGGCGGTGGCGATCTGATCGACGATGGAACGTTTAGTCGCTTCTTGGAATAACAGCCAAGCCGCCAGCAACGTGCCTGCGCCTAATACGACCAAAAACACACCCATGCCAAAGGCATCGAGGCGAGCTTGTTTTTGTTTCTCCGTGATGGTCGAATCTTTCGTCATGAAACACACACTCCGCTATAAACAGAAGTCCCTTCCCTTTTAGTTTAGTCGGGATTGATTAAAATTATTTAAAATTGTATCCATTTCCATAAATATTGGTACAGTAATTAGTGTGGATCTTTTAAGTCAATCATATCATTGGGATTTTTTTCGACTAACCCAGCCACTTCGTCATAGATGGCGGCATTATCATGCATCTGTTCGTTCAGGGTCGGATTCTCGGAGGCCAGATGCCTGAAAAACGAGGCTGCATCCCGTAATAATTGCGCCGCCAGCTGGGCGTGTGTCATCGGGGGTATGGTTCGGTCATCGAATGGGGTGGGGTTTTGAGCCATGATCTGCTTTCCTCCTACAAAAAACACATCGGTATCGATCGGCGCATGTCGGGTCGCCTGTTCCATTCTAAGACAGGGCGCACCGCCTTTGTCAAACGAAATCAAAAAACCCGCTTTGCATAGAGTCCGCTATCGGCACACTATGCGACCTATAAAAAACCTGGCTTTAACTTTTGAGCGTTTAGATTATGCTGGCGCGATAATTACAGCAGATCAAACTGGACAATCTCACATGAGCCACGACCTCGAAAACAATAAGATCATCTCTGCCATTTTGATCGCGGGGATTATCGCCATGCTGGCGGGTTTCGTTGCGTCAAAACTGGTGCCCGAAGATCATCTGGAAAAATCCGTTCTTGAGATCGACACTTCCGCACTTGAATCAGCCTCGACAGGCGGTGCCCCTGCAGGACCCGAGCCCATCTTGGCTTTATTGGCCACAGCCGATGTCGCCAAAGGCGGTGCCTTGGCAAAGGCCTGTTTGGCGTGTCACGGATTTGACAAAGGCGGCCCTAATAAAATCGGACCTAATTTATACGACATCGTCAATAACGCCAAAGCGCATAGCGCAGGCTTTGCGTATTCCGATGGGCTCAAGGAAATGGCCTCCAAAGGCGAACGTTGGACCTATGCCAATCTCAGCGCATTTTTGTGGAAACCTGCTGCGTATGTGAAAGGCACGAAAATGTCTTATCCCGGTTTGAAAAAACCGCAAGACCGCGCCAATCTGATCGCGTATTTGCGCACACTTGCGGATAATCAAGCAGCTTTACCGTCTGAAACGGAAATTGCTGCCGAAGCACCAAAAGAAGAAGAGGCCACGACGGAAGAGAAACAAGAAGCAGGCGATGCCGCGACAGAAGAACCGAAAAAAGACGTCAAAGCGGATCGTGCCGCACCGACCTTGGCGGGTCCTACGACCAATCCTTCGGACACCCAAGCTAAAACACCTGCGGTCATCACACGTCCCGTTTCACCGGATGCGCCGGCTGCGACAACGCCGCCCGGCACGCCTGATTCAAATACGCCTAAAGATACCGTGCCTGCGCCGTAATGTCGGAATTTCTGGACATCGCGCATCAGCTTGCGGATTTGGCCAGACCGATCGCCTTGAAATATTTCCGCCAAAGCGGTCTTCACGTCGATCACAAAGACGATGCAACACCTGTGACCATTGCCGATCGTGAAATCGAACGCGAGATGCGCCGTCTGTTGCAACGCGTTCGTCCCGATGATGGTATTTTCGGCGAAGAAGAAGGCCGTACGCAACATGACGCCGAGTATACGTGGATCTTGGATCCGATTGACGGCACCAAAGCTTTTACGGTGGGCCGTCCGAATTTCGGATCGCTGATCGCACTCCATCATAAAATCGACGGCATTGTTTTAGGCATCTGCGATATTCCGCCGACCAAAGATCGTTGGTGGGCCGTCAAAGGCGAAGACGCGTTCTGGAACGGCAGAGTCATCACGACGCGTAAAACTAATCACATCGACGATGCCGTTTTTTCATCGACCGATCCGCTGCGCGTGCCCGGGCCGATTTTCGAATTGGTCAAAGCGATTAAGGATCGTGCAAAGATCGCGATCTATGGCGGCGATTGTTTGAATTTCGGACTATTAGCAGGCGGGTTCATCGATATTCTGATCGACAGCCGCCAGCAATTATATGATGTCGCCCCTTTCGTGCCGTTGATCGAAAACGCAGGTGGCAAGATCACGCAATTTTCAGGCGAACCGATCGGTTTCGGCATGAATGACCGCGTCTTGGCTTGCTCAACTCCTGAACTGCATGCCGAAGTAATGGCATTG
>JANODM010000044.1:0-3528 GCA_031412695.1 Alphaproteobacteria bacterium | reverse complement strand
TGCAAGGCGTGAATCTGTCCAAGGCCACGGCCGATGAATTGTGCCGCAGCATCAACTCCGCAAAAAGCGGAAGCTGCATCGTAGCCCGATAAAGGAAGACCATGCTGCCCGTTATCCTAGGCATAGCAGGGGACACCCTGTCGAAAGAAGAGCGCCGTTTATTCAGCGCTTTTCCGCCATTAGGATTTATTTTATTCCGCCGCAATGTGCACAATCCCGATCAAGTTAAACGCTTGGTGAATGAGTTGCGTGAAGTGACGGGTCGAGACGATGTGCCTGTCTTGTTGGATCAAGAGGGCGCGCGCGTGCAAAAACTGCGTCCGCCGCATTGGTTGGATTTGCCGCCCATGCGTCAAATCGGCGATCTGTTCAAACAGGACGCCGAACGCGGTCTCAAAGCCTTGCGATTGGATGCACAAACCATCGCGGGGCAATTCAACGAATTGGGTATCAATACGATTTGTTCACCCGTTGTTGATGTGCCCGTACCCGGCGCGCATGACGTGATCGGTGAGCGCGCCTTTGCCGAAGATGCCGACACCGTGATTACGATGGCAACGGCGATGGCGAATGAATATTTGCGCAACGGCATCACGCCGATCCTCAAGCACATTCCCGGCCATGGTCGCGCGACTGAAGACAGCCATTTTGCAGCACCGCTTGTGTCGACAGATTTAGCGACATTGGAAGATACGGATTTCAGAGCTTTCCGTGAAACCGCCGCCAAAGTCGGTGCAGAAAAACTATGGGCGATGACGGCGCATGTGACCTTTAGTGCGTTGGATGATACGATTGCGACCGTATCGAAAAAAACGATTGATCACATTCGCAACCGTATGGGCATTACGGGTCCGATTATCGGCGACAACATCGAGATGGACGCACTGGGTGGCACATTAGCCGAACGTGCCATGGCAATATTGGATGCGGGATGCGATGCGTTGCTGTATTGCAAAGGCGACACGATCAAAAACGAAGAAGTGCTTTCGTCTTTGCCGAAATTATCCGATATGTCGTTCAAACGTTTTGCGACGGCTGCGGCGTCCCGTTCGGCCGCGTCTATGATTGATTGGCGACAAACATTTGCCGAGCTGAAAAAGGTCATGGACGTTCAAAGTTTCGCTGGTTATAAAGCCCAGGAAGATATCACCGAAGCCATGGCGGCGCGCGCATGAACCACACCACAGCCACAACCGACATCATGGACGACTTGCCTTTGGCACCGTTGCCGCCTGGTCATACGCCGTTTGTCGTGGACCTGGAAGGGTTTGATGGACCTGTCGATTTGCTATTGGATTTGGCGCGCAAGCAAAAAGTCGATATGGCGCAAATTTCCGTTTTGGAATTGGCCACGCAGTATATCGATTATATCGAGCATGCCAAAGATTTACGCCTCGAAGTCGCTGCTGATTATTTGGTGATGGCGGCGTGGTTGACGTATTTGAAGTCGCGCTTGTTGCTGCCCGATCAGCCATCGGAAGAAGGCGATCTTACGCCGCAGGATTTAGCGGATATTCTGGCGTTTCAATTGCGCCGCTTGGAATCGATGCGCCGTTGTGGCGAATTGTTGTTGCAACGTCCGCGTTTAGGTCAGGATTTTTTCAAGCCTGCGAACCGCAACGAAACATTCGTCACCAAACAATTGCAATTTGATTTGAAATTTCACGATCTGATCAACGCTTATGGTCGCATCTTGGCTGAAAAACAAGCTGCGTTTTATCAGCCGAAACAACGTAAATTGTTTAAAATGGAAGATGCCATCGAACGTTTAGCTGCGATGATCGGTCTGGCCAAAGAATGGATCAGCATCGATACCTTCATGCCTTTGGACGAGATCCAAGATTATTTAGTTAAAAAATCGGCCGTGTCGTCGACATTCGGTGCCTTTTTAGAATTGGCCAAACAAGGCCAAGTTTATTTAAAACAAGAAAAAACATTTGCCCCCATATTCATGCGCGCCCGCAAGCCAGGCAGCGAAGAGGAAGACAATGACTGAGACAGAAACCGATACGATCGTCAAATCTGTGATGACCGAAGAAGAATTATTCCAAAATATGCGTATCCTGGAAACTGTTTTATTTACAGCGCAGGATTTGCTGACGGAAAACGATTTGAAATCATTTTTCGCGCCGGATACCGATATCAAATTGGTATTGGAACATTTGCAACAGCAATACGAGAACCGCGGCGTAAACGTGGTCCAGCGCGGAAAAGGCTGGGGATTTCGCACAGCTCCTGATTTGGCTGAAAAACTGCAAGTTCATAAGGTCGAAATCAAACCGATGTCGCGTGCCGCCGTCGAAACTTTGTCGATCGTCGCCTATCACCAGCCCGTAACGCGCGCCGAAGTCGAACAAATTCGCGGTGTCACCATCAGCAAAAGCACATTCGAGATTTTGGTTGCCGAAAATCTTATCAAGCCCGGCAAACGCCGCGATGTGGCAGGTCGTCCATTGACGTGGATCACGACCCAGAATTTCTTGGACACATTCGGCCTTGAAAGCATCAAGCAATTGCCGAATTTGCAAGAATTGAAAGAGGCGGGATTATTGTCGACGACACCGCCGCAACTGGATGGCCATTTGCAACACAGCTTGCCTTTAGTGACGGAAGAAGATTCCGATGTCGAGGAACCGACGGACGACACCGACGATGAGTTCGAGACCGCCTTTGCGGAAGATGACGATAACGCAGAACAGGGAGAAGCAGCATGATCGGTTTTGGAGAAATTGCTTTAATTTTAGTCGTCGTGCTGATTATTTTCGGCGCGGGGAAATTGCCGCATGTCATGGGCGATTTAGGCAAGGGGCTGCGGTCTTTTAAAGAGGGCATGAAGGACGAAACGCCTCCTGCCATTAAAAAGGACGAGGCTCCGCCTTCGGCCTAACATTCTGCCGAGGTTATTATGTTCGATATCGGATTCAGTGAAATATTATTAGTGGCGATTGCAGCATTGATTGCAATCGGCCCCAAAGACTTGCCGGATGTTTTGTTTCGCATGGGCCGCTTCAGCCGACAGGTTAAAATGTTCGTCGGCGGCGTGCGAAACCAATATTCTGAAATAATGCACGAAGCCGAAGTTACACATTACCGCAAGGAATTAGGTGCGATAATCGCGGAAGAAAAAGGCCCCGTTACCGTTGAAAGCAAAAAGAATGACGACAGCGGAATTTAAATCCCAGCCTTTGATGGCACATCTGATCGAATTGCGCAGCCGATTATTGTGGTGCGTGGGCGTTTTCGTCCTAGCGACGATTGCATGTTATTTCTTTGCCCAAGATATTTACGGCTTTTTGACCGAGCCTTTGGCCCAGATCAACGCGATGATCCCGCGCCGTATGATTTATACCAGCCTAACAGAGGCCTTTGTGACCTATCTCAAGGTTGCACTTTTTGCAGGCGGATTTTTAACCGTCCCGTTTATGTTAGCGCAAATATGGTTGTTTATGGCGCCAGGTCTTTACCCTCATGAGCGTCGTTCTGTTTGGCCGTTTTTCGTGGCGGCTCCGATCTTATTCATCTTGGGCG
>JANODM010000043.1:0-4764 GCA_031412695.1 Alphaproteobacteria bacterium | reverse complement strand
TCTTTGCAAGCATGGCAAATTTATTGCGCGTCAATGGTTGGAAAGCCAATGAAGGCTGGGGACAAAAGATCAACATCCCCGCTAAATTTGACAAAAACCTGATTGGGCGCGATAAGAGTCCTCAAGACCTTCGTTTTTGGGAGCAACGCGGCGTGCGTTTCACACAACCCGTTCCAAGCAGCGCGCAGCGATCCATTCGTCTGTATCAACCTGACGGTGTCAGCGGTCCGGCCTATGCTATTTATCACAATTTTGACGTCCTGATGCGGTGGAACCGTTCGGGATATTTTTCCACAGCCGTCGGTCGTCTAGCGGATCATATCGCGACTACAAACAACTGATCATCTCAATCATACCCCCAAGGATTATGATGTACCGTTCATTTTTTACCTTAGCTTTTACGTCTATCCTATTGAGTGCATGTGCAGAAACCGAACTGGCTTCGCATTGGTGGAAATCATGGGATCAAGATGAGGCTCCGACTGCCGCACCAGCACTTGCTTCTGCCCCATCCAATCGATCCTTGCAGCAATCGGGAAACTTTAAAATCGGCACGCCGTATAAGGCCGCCGGAAAATGGTACACCCCCAACGAAAGCTATAGCTATGACGAAACAGGTATTTCGTCCTGGTATGGCGATCAATTTCATGGCAAGCGCACCGCAAATGGTGAGATATTCAACAAGAACGATTTAACGGCGGCCCATCCGACCTTGCAAATTCCGTCTTTAGTCCGCGTCACAAACTTGGAAAACGGCCGTTCAGCGGTTCTGCGTATCAATGATCGCGGACCATTTGCCCGAGGCCGTCTAATCGACGTATCGCATGCGGCTGCCAATATGTTGGGATATGCGTCTCAAGGCACGGCTCGCGTGCGCGTCCAAGTCCTCGAACGTGAAAGCCGCATCATGGCTGATGCTGCCCGACGAGGCTTTTCACCTGAAGATCAAATGGCCATGGCGTATCAGCGTCATGACGGCGTTCACGTTGCCTCCGCAGGGGCTCTGCCTGCGCCGGTTTCTTTGCATGCGTCAACGCAAGACATTCAGGATTTGAACAAGCAATTATTCAAAAAATACCCGGTCAACCCAACCAATATCTATGTCCAGGTCGGATCGTTCAGTAATGCGGCGAACGCTTATGCGTTGAAAAGCAAGCTGTCAAATTTGGGTCATGTTGACGTGTATCAAACCGTCGTGAACGGCCAGCCATTCAACCGAGTCCGTATCGGCCCTATGTCAGATGTGCCGCAAGCGGATAAAGTGCTGAGCAAGGCGTTGGCGGCAGGGCATTCCTCGGCCCGTATCGTAGTGGATTGATTGCCAGAAATCAGGCGTTAAGATGGTTACATCATGACGTTTACACGATAAAGGTTTCCAACAATGCGCCTATTTTCCCGGCTTTTTTTCCTATCCGTTTTCCTGGCTTCTTTCTCCGCACATGCGTTGGAAACGGGGGCACAGCAAGCTATTCTGATCGATGCGGATACTCGCACGGTTTTGATGGAGAAAAACTCACAAGTTAAAATGCCGACTTCGTCAATGAGCAAAGTCTTGACGGCTTATTTGGTATTCGAAGCGTTAAAAGACGGTCGTTTAAAAATGGAACAGACCTTGCCAGTCAGCGAACGCGCGTGGCGCATGCAAGGGTCGAAAATGTTCGTGCCCCTAAATACACAAGTCAAAGTCGAAGATTTATTGCAAGGCGTGATCGTTCAATCAGGAAATGATGCGACCATCGTTTTGGCCGAAGGCGTATCAGGAAGTGAAGAAGCATTTGCCGATGCGTTAAATAAAAAAGCGCAACAATTAGGCATGGCGAATTCCCATTTTATGAATGCTAGCGGATGGCCTGAAGAAAATCATTATTCCACTGCGTATGATTTGGCGATTATGGCGTATAGCCTGATCCGCGATTTTCCTGAGTATTATCATTTCTATTCGCAAAAAGATTATACTTACAATGGTATCAAACAGGGCAACCGCAATCCGCTCTTGTACCGCAATATCGGCGCCGACGGCGTCAAAACGGGTCATACCGAAGATGCAGGATATGGTTTGATCGGATCAGCCGTTCAAGACGGGCGTCGTTTGATTTTGGTCGTCAATGGATTGGATTCCATGCAAGCGCGCGCCGATGAGTCAGCCGCCATTCTCAGCTGGGGCTTTGCGAATTTTAAACATATTGATTTGTTCAAAGCGGGCGAAGTCCTGGAAAATGCATCCGTATGGATGGGCATGAAACAATATGTTCCGGTCGTGGTCAAAGACAACGTCAAAGGGATTTATAAGATCGACGAGAAAAACCGACTAAAAGTCACGGCGATTATCAATGAACCTGTGCAAGCACCTGTTAAAAAAGATACGCAAATCGGCATGTTGAAAATCAAAATGGGCGATTTCCCCGAGCGTTCTGTACCGCTCTATGCCGCCGAAGACGTAGCAGAAATGGGATGGATGCAGCGCATCGTCGAACGCGCAAAACTGATGGTCAGCGGTAATGACAAATAAGCCGGCACCTTTTATTTCGTTCGAAGGCGGTGAGGGCAGCGGTAAAACAACACAGATCAAGATGTTGTCTGACTGGCTTGTAGATAAAGGCTGTGCCGTACATGCAACCCGTGAACCAGGGGGCACTGTTGAAGGCAAATCGATCCGAGCTTTAGTTGTTGAAGGTAAGCCCGGTCGTTTGAGCCCGCGTACGGAAACGCTGTTATATATGGCTGATCGCTCTCATCATATCGAAACAATTATCGTACCAAACACCGAGAAGGGGGTTTGGGTTTTAAGCGACCGCTTTGTCGATTCAACCTTTGTATATCAATCCTATGCGCGCGGTTTGCCCTTCGACGAAATTAAGTCTGTATATGATTTTTTTGCCAAAGATTTTGAGCCAGATATGACGATTTTATTGGATATTGATCCTGAAATCGGTTTGAAACGTGCCGCACAAGGGAAGGGACGCAATTTGAATGAAATGCGTTTCGAAAGTTTAGGATTGGATTTTCATCGAAAAATCCGTGAAGGTTATTTGGATATGGCGGCGAAAAATTCGGCACGCTATGCGGTTGTGTCGGTAGGCGATCAAGATCCGGATGCAATCCATGCTGAAATCACTACAGCGGTACAGAAACGCTTTCATCTGTGACCGAATTATTATTACCCATCGAACATCAGCATTTTTTCGGACATCGAACGCTTCTTGAACGTTTGAAATCCTCTTATGATCAGGGTCGATTACATCACGGGTTAATTTTCGCCGGACCCGAAGGCGTAGGCAAAGAAACCTTAGCCTATCAATTGATCCGCTATGCGATTGCGTTTCCGAATGGAAATCCAAAACAAAAAGATCTTAAGATCCCGGACGATAATCGCATCGTCAAACAAATTGCCGTCCGCAGCGATCCGCATGTTTTTGTCATCGAGCCGGTATATGACGCAAAAAAACAACGTTTTGCGCGCGATATCACGTTAGACGCATTAGAAGATTTGTCGAATTTCTTGCGTCTTGCGCCGACCGATGATGCGCCGCGTTTTATCGTCATAAATCCCGCGGATAGTTTAAACCGAAACGCGCAAAATGCGCTGCTAAAGGCGTTGGAAGAACCACCTGCGAAAACGTTTTTCATGTTGATCACAACGCAAAGCGGTTCAATGTTGCCGACAATACGCTCGCGGTGCATGATATTACAATTTGACGGCGTCGAACTCAAAGAATTTCAGAACGGCGTAAAAACATTGGCACCTGATATGTCAGGCGATGATATCCGCGCGTATTTTGATTTGACTAACGGGTCAATCGGTCAGGCGATTCAGTACGAGTCTTTTGGAATTTTACAGGAATACGCCGCATTTTGTTCAGCGTTGGTCGAATGGTTCGGCGGCGACAGCAAGCCTGCGATGAAAACGGCCGAAGAGTTGGCGTATAACACCGAAGAAGCGGCCTTGGATCGTGTGACGCAATTGTGGTTTGCACGGCTGGCGGCTTTTATAAAAGCGAAGATTAATAACGCGAATTTGCCGACGATTTTACCCGAAGAAGAACGTTTATTCGGTTACTGGAACGATGTAACGGCAGAAAATCTTTTGGCGCGCTACGATGCCGCCCTCGCCCTGTGGCGGGAAGGGGAAGCAAGCTACCTGGACAAAAAGGTAATTTCCTTGCAGGTCATGGCTATTTTGAGTGGCGCAGACGCCCGAAAATCCGCTAGAGTGACGTAAAACGCGAACGGATAGAATAATGGCTAAGAAAAACTTTTTCGTAACAACACCGATTTACTACGTGAACGGCGAGCCTCATATGGGTTCTGCCTATTGCAGTTTAGCATGCGATGTCATGGCTCGCTTCAAACGTTTGGACGGGTATAACGTCAAATTCCTGACCGGTACTGACGAACACGGATTGAAAATATTTCAAGCAGCACGCGATAAAAACATGGATCCGCAAAAATTTTGCGATGATGTGTCGCAAAGTTTTCGTGATTTAATTCCGTTGATGAATTTTACGCCGGATGATTTCATCCGTACAACCGAACCGCGCCACAAAAAAGCAGCACAAGCCTTATGGACTAAACTTGTTGAAAAAGGCGATATCTATCTCAGTAAATATTCCGGTTGGTACGCCGTCAGTGACGAAGCCTATTACGACGAATCTGAAATTACAACGAATAACAAAGGCGAAAAAATAACTCTCTTCTTCGATACATTCGACGGATTTACCCGAAGCGATAGCGAATTTTTCGCCTTTGTTATTCGTTGTAATTTCA
>JANODM010000042.1:0-1808 GCA_031412695.1 Alphaproteobacteria bacterium | reverse complement strand
GACGACTTGTGCGCCTTCCTCGCCATTCCGGAGCGGGACATGACGGATCGCCGTGAGTTCCTCAGCCGCAGTGCAAGTGCGCTCGGCACAATCGCCGTTCTGCCAGCTGCAGCTGCACCATTCGCTGAGCAACTGAGGCGCGAGACGACACTCGCCGCCTGGCTGGACGCCGCGCTGCCGACGCGCGGCGTGACGACCGCGCTCACTGCAACGGACGAGCCGTTCTGGGCACGAGTGCGTCAGGCGTATGCACTGGCGCCCAACGTACTCAACTTGGACAACGGCTGGACGAATCCCACACCGCGCGCCGCGGTGGACGTGCTGGTGCGCGGCGCGCGAGCCCTCGAGGCGCTGCCGGCGGAATACCTTCCCAGGACGTGGGAGACGGTGAGTGATACGACGGTGAGGCAAGGGCTTGCCGAGGCGATGCGCGTACCTGCCACGGAAATAGCGCTCGTGCGCAACGCCACCGAGGCGCTGAACACGGTGCTTCTGGGATTGCCGCTGCGCGCCGGCGACGAAGTCGTCTGCTCCACCCACGACTACTACGCAACGCTCGACGCGTTGGAGCAGCGGCGGGCTCGCGATGGCATCGTGCTACGGCTGCTGCAGCCGCCAGCCCCCGCTCCATCGCTTGACGCGCTTGCCGAGTTGTACGAGGCCGCGATTGGGCCGCGCACGAAACTCGTGCTGCTGACGCACCCAAGCAACCGCACTGGCCAACTTCTCCCCGTGCGGCGCATCGCCGACGCTGCGCATCGGGTCGGCGCTGAGGTCGTCGTCGATGGCGCGCAGTCACTGGGGCTGCTCGAGGCCCCTGTGACCGCGCTCGGCTGCGACTACTACGGCGCGAGCGGCCACAAGTGGCTTGGTCTTCCCGTTGGCCTGGGAATGCTCTGGATGCGCCCTGAACACACCGGGAAAGTCTGGCCGCTCCTCCCGCCCGGAGCGAGTGCGAAAGGGATGCAACGATTCGAGTGGGTTGGCACGTCGCCGGAATACGTAAATCCCGCGGCACTCCCCGCTTTGGCCGTGCATCGTTCGCTCGGTGCAGCGCGCAAGGCCGAGCGCCTGCGGTATCTCGCAACGTACTGGCGTCGCCAGATGTCGGGCGCGCTGCCCGACGCACAGTTCTCCTCCAGCGCAGATCCCGCAATGAGCTTGGGGCTGTGTACGGTCGCGATCCCCGGCCTCGACCCACACACGCTCCAGAAAGAGTTGCGGGTCCGCTACAACATCGTTGTGCAGGCATTCACCGACGCGCCGGCGGAGGGCGGCCGGCGCGCTGGAGTGCGGGGGCTGCGCGTCAGCCCGAACGTTTACACCACGCCGGCGGAGCTTGAACACTTCGTCACGGCGGTCGTCAGGACCGCGCGAGGAACAAAGCGGTGACAGTCGGCGATCGATGATCGCTGCATTCGCGAGTGCGCGCCGTCTCGTCCGCAGGTGCAGTCCCTGGTTCGAACGAGAGTGAAACACCGACGAGGTGCAGCAGGCGGGTCGCGGTATCGAACGACACATGCGGCCGCTTCCCCCGCTCGAGCTCAGTGAGCAGGCGTGGACTGACCTCGTTCGCCTCGAGCTGCGCGATGGACAGACCGCGCCCCTGACGGGCGGCACGCAGCGCGTGCGCGAGCGGGCCGGCAGCGGTTGGAGTCACGTCCATGTGAGCAGTATGCCGGGAGTGACTCCTGGGCTCAATCCTTTTATGTACGCTTCCGTCAACCGAGGCGCGGCACGGATCAGCGTGGAAGTCGCTCGCGCAGCTCTGCCACCCGTGCGCGCAGGTCACGCACCGTGGGCTGCAT
>JANODM010000041.1:0-5592 GCA_031412695.1 Alphaproteobacteria bacterium | reverse complement strand
CATCAAAATTCGCAGGTAATTTTCCAACCAGAACGGCCAAAGCATGTTCGCGGATCGCACGTTGTTCATCCAACGCATTTAACTCGGCTTGAGTTGATGTCGTATCGGCCTTGGCACGCAGGAAATCTTGTTCGCCGGCTTCACCTTCTTTGAAGCGTTTCTCGATCAATTCTTGACCTTCAAGGCGCAAAGCGATTGTTTTGCGCAACAAATCGCGCTCAGTATCAAGAGCTAGCAAGGCGTAATAGTGATCAGCAACATCCGCCTGCACCATCAACAAGGCTTGACGATAAAGGGCCTGGGCCGCGCGAGTATTCGCTTGTGACCCGACAGAAGCGTCTTTAATTTGCACCAAGGTATTGGCATCATAAGACGCAATCGCACCTAATGAAAAATTAGAAGTCGGAACCGCGTCACGGCCCAGATCGGCACGCGATGCGTTTCCGGTGATGTTGATGCTTGGATAAAAGCTGCCGGTTGTTTGGCGCAAAGCAGCGCGCGATTGTTCCAATCTGGCGGCGGCTGACTTCAACGAATTATTTTTTTTGATCGCCAATTCCTCAAGCTGATTCAATTTCGCGTCATTGAAAATTGTCCACCAAGCCGTGTCATCTGGTGTGCCTGCAACCGCAGACGCCAATTGCCACTTACCTTCAATGGCACCGCCCTGCTTGTATTTTGCCGGCATATCAAAACGCGGCGTTTGATGATCGGGTGCCAAACTGCACGCTGTCAAAAACGTGCCGACCAAAAGAATAACGGCTAGATTTGTGGTTGGACGCATGATGACCTTCTTGATTGTCGGATAATGCTGGCGTTGCGCCGTGATGACCCGCAAGCGGTTTGCCGCCACTGAGGTAACGCAAGGCGACGTAAAAAACGGGTGTCAGGAAAATACCAAAGAATGTCACGCCCAGCATGCCTGAAAACACGGCAACACCCATCGCATGACGCATTTCAGACCCTGCTCCGGTTGAGAACACCAATGGCACGACGCCTAAAATAAAGGCAAATGATGTCATGATGATCGGACGCAAACGCAAACGGCACGCTTCGATCGCAGCATCGACAATTTTATACCCTTGGAATTCCAGTTCGCGCGCGAATTCGATGATCAAGATCGCGTTTTTACACGCCATACCGATTAATACGATCAATCCGATTTGCGTGAAAATGTTATTGTCACCTTTGGTAATCCACACACCGAAAATCGCACACAGTAACGACATCGGCACGATCATGATGACCGCCAGCGGCAAAATCAAACTTTCATATTGCGCAGCCAAAACCAAAAATACCAAGAATACGCACAACGGAAACACATATAGCGACGTATCCCCCGCTAGAATTTGTTGATAAGTCAAATCCGTCCATTCAAACGTAAACCCTTTCGGCATAACTTCGTCCAAAATACCCACCATCAAATCCTGGGCTTGGTTGGTAGAGATGCCGGGCATCGGGCTTGCATTGATATCGGCGGAACGATACGCGTTGTAACGCATCGCACTTTCTGGTCCGAAGCTGTCTTTCACTGTTACGACTGATCCCAAGGGCACCATATCGCCCTTGTTGTTTCGTGTTTTTAATTGCGTGATCGCTTCGGGGTGTGAACGGAATTCACTATCGGCTTGTGCTACCACCTGATAAGTACGACCGAATTTATTGAAATCGTTCACATAGACCGATCCCAAATACACTTGCATCGTTTGATACACATCCGTGATCGATAAACCCAATTGTTTGGCTTTGTCACGATTAACATCGGCAAAAAGTTGCGGTACGTTGATTTTGTAACCCGAAAAAACGCCGGCTAATTTATCAGGCATCTGATAGGATTTCATCAAGACGCTTTGGACGACGTCATTTAACGCTTTTTCGCCCAGATCCCCGCGGTCTTCGATTTGCAATTTAAATCCGCCGACCGTCCCTAAACCCGATACGGCAGGCGGCGGAAAGACAACGACGAACGCATCTTCGATGGCAGCAAATTTTTGGTTCAGTGATCCGGCAATCGCCCCACCGTATAATTCCGGTGACGTACGTTCTTCAAACGGTTTAAGGCCTGCGAAGACCACACCAGCACTTGAACTTGCCGTAAAACCATTGATCGACAATCCCGGGAAAGCAACCGCGCTGGCAACACCCGGCTCATTCATCATGATCTCGGACATTTGACGGATGACTTTTTCCGCGCGGTCCAATGTTGCGCCATCTTGTAATTGCGCAAAGCCAATCAAATATTGCTTGTCTTGTGATGGTACGAAACCACCCGGCGTGACTCGGAACAAGAACACTGTGCAACCGATCAAAACAAGATAGATCAAAATCGGAATGATCTTAACGCGCAAAATATGCGTGACGGCGCTGCCGTATAACGAGGAGGCTTTTTTGAAAAAGGCGTTAAATCCTCGGAAAAACCAGCCAAAAGTAAAGTCCATGCCGCGGCCCAGCGCATCTTTTTTGGCCTTAGGATCATGCAGCAACAACGCCGCCATTGCAGGGCTTAAGGTCAACGAGCTGAAGGCTGAAATGATTGTGGAAATCGCAATCGTCAAAGCAAACTGGCGATAAAACTGACCTGTTAGTCCGCTTACAAAAGCAAGTGGAATAAACACGGCGCACAACGTCAACGCAATCGCGATGATAGGCCCCGTTACTTCGGTCATGGCACGGTATGTTGCTTCACGCGGACTAAAACCATGTTCGATGTTTCGTTCAACGTTTTCCACGACGACGATCGCGTCATCGACGACGATACCGATAGCCAACACAAGGCCGAACAAGGTCAGCGTATTGATGGAAAAGCCCAACAGATACATGACGGCAAATGTACCGACGATGGAGATCGGTACGGCAATAAGAGGGATAAGCGACGCACGCCAGGTTTGTAAAAACACGATGACGACGATGACGACCAACGCCAACGCCTCAAGCAGCGTATGAATGACGGCAGTGATGGAATGACGTACGAATGTCGTCGGGTCATAAACGACTTCGAAGTCGACATCTTCAGGGAATGATTTTTTCAATTCCTGCATAGTCGAGCGAACATTGTCCGAAATTTGAATGGCGTTTGCATTCGCCATTTGAAAAATCGCGATGGCGGCGGCCTGTTTATTATCCAGCAACGAGCGGATCCCGTAATCGGATGCACCCAATTCCATACGTGCGACATCTCTTAAACGCGTGATGCCACCATCTTCATTGGTCTTGAGAATGATGTTGCCGAATTCCTCTTCGGATTGTAAACGGCCTTGGGCGTTGATCGGCATTTGCAATTCAAGCGGATTGGCATTGGGGGGTGCTCCGATGGAACCGGCGGCAACTTGGACGTTTTGCTCGCGGATCGCGGCAACAATATCAGTCGCCGTCAAGTTACGGGCCGCGATTTTTTGCGGGTCCAGCCAAATACGCATGGCGTAATCACCGCCACCGAAAAACACGACTTGGCCGATGCCGGGAATGCGGCTGAGTTTGTCTTTAATATTCAAGACGGCGTAATTGCGCAAATACAATGCGTCATAACGGGCTTTAGGTGATACCAAATGGACCACCATCGTCAGATCGGCCGATGATTTAACGGTCGTAACACCCAATGCGCGCACTTCTTCAGGCAGACGCGGCAAGGATTGCGTAACACGGTTTTGCACCAATTGTTGCGCCAAATCTGGATTTGTTCCCAGTTTGAATGTGACCGTAATTGCTAAACGGCCATCGGTCGTCGCTTGCGACGACATGTACAACATGTTTTCAACACCGTTGATCGCTTCTTCGATCGGCGTTGCAACCGTTTCAGAAATCACGGTCGGATTGGCGCCAGGGAATTGCGCGTTGACGACGACGGAAGGCGGAGCCACTTCGGGATATTCCGAAACGGGAAGATTGAATAAACAAATCGCACCCGCCAAAAAAATCATGATCGAAAGGACAGCCGCAAAAATCGGACGGTCCACAAAAAAGCGAGCGAAATTCATCGTATTATCCGATCATCAATTAATTATTGTGCGGCAGGCGCTGTTTCAGGTGTCGTCTCAGATTCTGGCGAAGGCGTTGGTTCAGATGCAGTCGCCGGCATGGCGGCAGGCGTTTCTTGTGACTCTTCTTTCGTTGGCGCAATAGCCTCGATCGGTGCAAAAGCCTCGGCTGCAGCTTCTGGTGCTGCACTTGGGTCAGCTTCAGGCGCAGGCGGTGCGCCCATTGCACCCGCAGCAGGCGCTTCTTCTGTCATCAACGGCACTTCTTGGGGGGCGACAGGCATGCCTGGGCGCAAACGCTGCAAGCCAGTGACGATAACACGTTCGCCCGGGTTCAACCCTTCAAGCACCACACGTTGGCCGTCGACCGTCATCCCCAATTTGACGGGGCGATAGGCAACCATATTTTTATCGTCGACGGTGTAGACGAATTTTTTATCTTGATCCGTGCTGACGATGCGATCGGGGATCGTGATCGCTTGGGTTTTTTCGGCATTGCCCAAACGAATATCGGCGAACATCCCAGGGACCAAGGCCTGGTCTGTATTGTCAAAAATGGCGCGGGCGCGGATCGTACCCGCAGTCGAATCCAGTTTGTTATCATAGGCGACGATGACCCCGTCATACACGACGGATTGATCCGCACTAAGGACCAACTGAACGGGAATTTGCGCACCCGCATCCGTCGTCGCTTTTTGGCGCACGTTTTTCAAATAGGTTTGCTCATCGATGTCAAAGTCAGCATAAATGGCATCGACTGATACAACCGTTGCCAAAATTTGAGGACTGGCAGGGTCGACTAAATTGCCTTGCGTGATTTCGGCACGGCTGATTTTGCCGCGGATTGGCGACGTAATCGTCGCATACGTCAAATTCAGTTTCGCTTGTTGCAAGGCTGCGTTCGCGGCCTTGATATTGGCGGCAGCGACACGGTTGGCATTTTGACGCTCGTCGAATTCGCGACGTGACAAAGCGTTCTCTTTGATAAGACGTTGCGCGCGTGCCGCTTCAGACCCTGCCAAGACGGCTTGAGTCTGGGCTACCGTCAATGCTGCGGCCAAACGGTTCACTTCGGCGTGATAAGGGCGCGGGTCGATCAAAAACAAAGGCGCGTCTTTTTCGACGATCTCACCGGGTTGGAAAAACACCTTGTCGATAGCACCGCCAACACGAGGACGGATGTCAACCATATCAACTGCAACCAATTTACCGGAAAAAGAATACCATAACTGAACTTCTTTAGGGGCAAGGGTGGCCACTTTGACGGGCATGGGTTGACCGCCACCGGCAGGTCCCATATCGCCGCCAGCTGCCGGTTCAACCCCGGCTTCTTTTGGGGATGACATGAAAAGCCCATAAGAAACCCAAGCAATTGCACCGATGAATACAATTGCGACGACAGATTTTAAGAACTTCATGATTCGACCTTTAGGGGAAGTGAGACTTATATATAGTCATTGCATTGCACCATTTCAACAGCTTACACGTAAGGGTTGTCTAAACCGCTTGTTTTTCACATCAAACCCTTTGCGGTCGTTCAGGGGGATGCTAGAGTCACGTTGCGTTTACCTATAACATGGCCTTAAAGGCCCGATTATTCGCTAACCCATTCGATGGA
>JANODM010000040.1:0-3928 GCA_031412695.1 Alphaproteobacteria bacterium | reverse complement strand
TCACGGCTGAAAACATCGCTGCAAAATTTGGTATCTCGCGTGCCGAGCAAGACGAATTTGCCGCCAATTCGCAGCAACGCGCCATCGCTGCTATCAAGAATGGAAAATTCAAAGACGAAATCGTGCCGTATACGATCAAATCGAAAAAAGGCGACGTTGTGTTCGACACGGATGAATTCCCGCGCGATGGCACGACGGCTGAATCACTTGGCGCTTTGCGCCCTGCTTTTAAACCCGATGGCAGCGTCACTGCGGGTAACGCATCCGGACTGAATGATGGTGCAGCCGTAGTTGTCTTAATGACCGAAGCCGAAGCGAAAAAACGCGGAGCTAAGGTCCTAGCACGTATCGCGTCTTTTGCGACCGCAGGCGTAGACCCGACGATTATGGGCACGGGCCCCATCCCTGCCAGCCAAGCCGCCCTGAAAAAAGCAGGCTGGGCTGTCGGTGACTTGGACTTAATTGAATCCAACGAAGCGTTTGCATCGCAAGCCTGCTGTGTTGTCAAGGAAATGAAATTCGATCCTGCTAAAACCAATGTCAATGGTGGCGCGATCGCATTAGGCCATCCGATCGGAGCTAGCGGCACGCGTTGCCTGGTCACGCTGATTCACGAGATGATCAAACGTGATGCGAAAAAAGGTTTAGTCACATTGTGCGTTGGCGGCGGCATGGGTGTTGCGATGTGTTTGGCTCGTGATTAATTTTTAATATTTCAAAAAGAGGATAAAAAATGCCGAAGAAAAAAATTGCCTTGGTGACGGGTGGTACGCGCGGAATCGGTGCCAGTATTTCGAAATATCTGCAAAAGCACGGCTTTCATGTTATTGCTAATTATAACAGCAACGATGAAGCCGCCAAACAATTCAAAAAAGAAACGGGTTGCGACGTTGTCAAATTCGACGTGTCCAATTTCAATGACGTGCAAAAGAAAATCGGCGATATCTTGGCCGAACACGGAGCCATTCACGCCGTCATTAACAACGCAGGCATTACTAAGGACGCGTTTTTACACAAGATGAATGAACAAGATTGGGACGATGTCATCGCGACCAATTTGAAATCCGTGTTCAACGTATGCCGTGTCGTGGTCCCGTCAATGCGCGAACAAGAATATGGCCGCATCGTCAATATTTCATCGATCAACGCCCAAAAAGGTCAATTCGCGCAGACGAATTACTGTGCCGCCAAAGCAGGCCTGATCGGTTTCACCAAAGCTTTGGCCTTGGAATCGGCACGCAAAAACATTACCGTCAACGTCGTATGCCCAGGTTACATCGAAACGGATATGACAGGCGCGATCCCTGCAGAAATCCTGACGGAAATAGTCAAAGGAATTCCTGCCGGACGTATGGGCAAGACGGATGAGATCGGCGCCTTAGTCGGGTATTTAGTTTCTGAAGATGCCGCCTATACGACGGGTGCCACCTTCTCGGTCAATGGCGGTCAATATTTAAGCTAGAATTTTATGAATAACTTATCTCAAAGCCCTTCCTTCTTGTATAAATGAGGGGCTTTTTGCTGCACGCGGTCTGGTCATGGCGTGTTTAATGCTCTAAAATAAGCGTAATCACTATATTTCAAAAATCAAAAGGCCTCATGTCATGAAAAAATCACTTTCCGTTCTTTTTTCGATCTTAGGTTTAATTGTGGTCTTGATCGTCGCTGTTCCGTTCCTGATCACATGGAACCAATACAAAGACATGATCCAAAAAGAAGCTTTCAAAGCAACAGGCCGCGAAGTCATCATTCAGGGCGACATCCGCTTTGGATTATTGCCCAGCCCGTTTGCCAAAGTGACGGATGTCATTGTTAAAAATCCGCCAGGTGCCGCATCAAAAGAATTCGCCAGCGTTAAATCCGTGGATATCGGCGTTGCGCTGTTTCCACTTTTGTCGAAAAATATCAAAGTGACGCATATCACCATCGTCGAACCCGCTGTTACGATGGAAATCATGGCAAATGGCCAAAATAATTGGAATTTCACGCCGCCCGAAAACACAGCAGAAGAAAAACCTGTTGAAACCGTCGGTTCAACATCATCCACCGCTTTGTCGATTGATGATCTGACGATTGAAAAAGGCTTTTTGCGCTATGTCGATGTTCCGAAAAAATCACAACAGGTCATCGGGCCGTTGAACGGCACGTTCAATATTGCCAGTCTGCAAGGTCCGATCTCGGGCAAAGGATCGGTTACGTTATTGGAAAAAATTCCGGTTCAATATGAATTGGATGTTGCTTCCCTGCCCGAAGACGCCAATGGCAGCATCCCCTTCACGATGGGGTTGAATTTGCCTGGTGATGCCGCCATCACTAGCCTGAAGGGTCAATATAACAAAGCGGATTCATCAGCGCGCGTTGAGACATCCATCGCCATCAAAGATCTGGAAAAAGTCTTAGCCGCAATGTCCAAAGACAATAAATCACCCGATTTGCCATCTTATTTGAAAGGCAAATCATCCGTGTCGGGTTTGTTGCAATGGAAAGATCAAACCGCCACCATGGATAACGTGCAAATCAATTCAGGCGGCTTGGAAATCTTAGGCAGCTTGACCGCCGTGATGAAAGAGCAAACCACTGTGACGCTTGATTTGGCGCGTATCGTGTTGCCACCCGAAGCAACAGCAGGTTCATCGGCAGGATCGTCGACAAAATCATCCGACAAAAAAGACAGCCTAGCCCAGACATTAGAAAAATCATTTCAATCGGCGGTAGGGTTATTGGATACGACTTTGCCATCCACCCCACTGAATATCGTCGTCACCGCTACGCAATTGCCGATCCCAAACCAACCGACATTGCGCGACGTCCGCATGGCCGCCAGCATGGGTAAAGATGGCGTCACCTTGCAAAATATCGAAGCCAAATTGCCCGGTAACACGACATTAAAAATAAAAGGTGAATTGCCTGCAAATGCAAAAGGCACAATGGATCGCATCACGTTGGATGCGTCTGTCGTCAGCCAAAATATTCAGGCCGCCATGGGAAACGAGGCAAAAGGCACCGAAGCCATGCCGTTAAATTTGCAAACCACGGCCGTTTTAACACGCAAAAATCTAAGATTATCGCCGCTGCAAATCATACAGAACGGCCAAACCGTACAAGGCGATGTCGTGTATGATCCCAAAGCCTCCGAAGTTTTGGCTGTTGCGTTAAAAGGTTCTGCATTAAACCTGGACGCATTTTTAGGATCAAATAAAAAATCATCTTCGACGCCATCGAAATCTGCCAAACAAAAAGCGGCTGAAAAATCAGCCTCAGCAAATGACCCGTTGGCGATGCTGAAAGGCCTCAAGGCGAAAATCACCGCTGATTTAGGTTCTGTTGTTTATCAAGGCAAAAACGCCAAGAACGTCAAGCTGGATGCATTAGTCAGCGATGCAGGACTTGAATTGAAACAAGCCACCATCGGCGATATGGGGGGCATGGTTATCGCGGCGGCAGGCAAGATCGGCAAACTAAGTCCGTTAAGCCAAGTGGATTTAACCGCCAAAGCGAAAACAGCAAATCTAAGCCAAACCTTGCGAGCTTTGGGTAATGAGGCCGCGCAAAATCTAGGGGCTTCGGAATTTACCGCACAAGCCCAAGGCGATGCCGATAATCTGAAAGTTGGATTGAACGGCACGATTGATCAAGGAAAGATCGCTGTCAACGGTATGGCAAAAAATCTGGGCGATGCCACTTCCTTTAACGGTAAGGTCGATATTACGCACCCCGAAACGGCAACGATTTTGCGCAATTTCGGCGGTATGAAGCCGACGACCAATTTAGGTGCTTTTGCCCTCAAGACCGACATCGCCTATGGCACGGATACGATCAAAGCGGATGATTTATTGGTCAAATTGGGTTCCGCCGGAACGTTGCAAGGTTTTGTCAACATTACGCCACAAGGCGAAGGGCGCAAGATCGATGCGAAATTATCAGCGGA
>JANODM010000039.1:0-2075 GCA_031412695.1 Alphaproteobacteria bacterium | reverse complement strand
GCCGTGAATAAGAATGGCCATGACGGCTTGACGTTTTTCGTCTTTGCGTTGCAGTTGTTTCGCTCGAACTTTGCCGACGACGACCGGATTGACAGCTTCCAAATGCGACGGGTTAGCGGTCAAAGATAAATGCATCGTCTTGCTGCCGACTTCGCGGTCGACGGAATAACCCATATGATATTTGACATCACCCGACCCTTGAACGTCGTCGGGATTAGCCGATGCGCCTTGAAATTCTGCAAACAGCGTTACATAGGGTTTTTGCACAATATTCGTCAAAACATTTAAACGGCCGCGATGCGCCATACCGATTGCGATTTCATCGATTCCGCTTTGCGATCCGTAACGCAAAATTTCTTCGATGGCACAGATCGTCCCTTCGCCGCCTTCAAGACCGAAACGTTTCGTGCCGGTGTATTTTTTCTGAAGGAATGTTTCCAACCCTTCGGCTTTGATCAAATCCGTCAACAAATTTTGCTGATCCGGCTTGGCAATCGTGGCAGACACAAGTTCATTTTCGATTTTATTGGCCAGCCATTTGCGTTGTTCGGGATTTTGAATATGCATGTACTCAAAGGCGATCGTGCCGCAATAAATCTGGCGCAGGCGCGCAACGATTTGTTTCAGCGTCGCCGTTTGCAAACCCAATGCGTTGACCATCATGGGGCGGTCCATATCGGCCGCTGTGAAGCCATAGGCTTCGGGTTTTAATTCGGGATGTTCCTCGCGCACCCACAAGCCTAACGGATCAAGCGTCGATTCCAAATGACCACGGACGCGGTATTCGCGGATCAAGGTGCTGACGCGCGCTGAGTCCTGGACGGCGGCTTTTAATTGATCAAGAGAAACACCGCCATCGCCTTTGGGTGCGCCCTTGGCATCTTTGGCAGGGGCCGGGGTCGGCAAAATCGTCGGATCGTCCGTATTCGCGGGTTTATTAGGGGACCAGCTGGCGCCTTTTAATTCCGCAATCAACGCATTGCCGTCGTCACCCAAGGATTCAAAAAAGCTGACCCAGCTTGGGTCGACGGATGAACGGTCTTTGCGGTAATTCGCATACAGATCAGTTAAAAAAGCTGCGGAGACGGAGGTCGGTAAACCAAGCATGATAAAGCTCAATGAATAAGGCGTTTTACGGAGTGTTCAGTGTCAAACATTTTACTGAAGAAATGCTGAAGGACAAGGGTCAAGCCTTGCCGTAATGCGACACGATTGAAGGGCGTGACAACGTCGAAAGCTGCGTTATCATGTCGCCTATGTTCGCATACATCCTTCGCCGTATTTTATTGATGATCCCGACCTTGTTTGGGATTATGCTAATCAATTTTATGGTGATTCAATTAGCCCCCGGCGGGCCTGTCGAGCAGATGATTGCCAAAGTCAAAGGCCAGGGCGTCGATGCAACGGCTCGTTTCGGCGGCGGTTCGGGCACCGATACCTTGCAAAATATGAATGCCGATCAATTCAAAGCATCTGCAGCGGCGGCAAGCTCAAAATATCGTGGTGCCCAGGGGTTAGACCCAGAGTTTATCAAAGAACTTGAAGTCCAATTTGGCTTTGACAAACCGTTGCACGAACGGTTTTGGCTTATGCTAAAAAACTATAGCCGCCTGGATTTCGGCCACAGCTATTTCCGCGACACGTCCGTTACCGCATTGATAAAGGAAAAACTACCTGTTTCCATCAGTCTAGGGTTGTGGACAACGCTGATCATTTATTTGCTGTCTATTCCATTGGGTATTCGCAAAGCCGTACGCGACGGTTCGCCTTTTGATATTTGGACCTCGGCCGTCGTGTTGGTTGGTTATGCGATCCCCAGTTTTCTATTCGCGGTATTTTTGATCGTCATTTTTGCAGGTGGTCATTATTTGGATTGGTTCCCGTTGCGTGGCATCGTATCGGATAATTTCGACGATTTGCCGTGGTGGAAACAGGTTGCTGATTATTTGTGGCATTTGGCATTGCCCGTATTGGCGATGGTGATTGGCGGGTTCGCAGGTCTAACCATGATGACCAAAAATTCGTTCCTTGAGGAAATCAACAAGCAATACGTCCTGACCGCGCGCGCCAAAGGC
>JANODM010000038.1:0-8967 GCA_031412695.1 Alphaproteobacteria bacterium | reverse complement strand
GGATTTTTTGACACCAACAAAACCATACCTTTGGGGGCTTTTTCAGCATGTTCAGCCGACACGAAACAGGCACCTGCTTGGCTTGCCTGAAATGCGTCCATATATTTTTTGTTGTCGAAAAAACTGATCTTGTCGGCATCCGCCGTCTGCAAGGGCGCGACGTCGGAAATTCGCTTGTCCCCGTGTTCCGATTGCAAAACAGATCCGCTGACCGAAGCGATTTCAGCCAGTGTCAGCGGTTGAGGTGTTTTGAAAAACCGGGGATCAGCCACGCAAAAACCTTATTTAACCGTAACCGGAATAGTTGTCACTTTGGCATCTAACTTCGCCAAAACTTCTTTTGTGATGTCCATTTTCGCTTCGACCAAAACGACTTCTTGGCGGTTCAACACCAAAGCGATTCCTTTTTGACCCGAAATGCCCGCGACGATTTTGACGATTTCTTCGCGGATTTTCTCAAGCGCTGTCACGTAGGCTTTTTCAAAGGCTTCGCGGCGTTTACGAACTTCGATTTCAGCCGCTTTGGCTTTTGCAACATAGGCGTTGTATTTCTTGGCGAATTCTTCTTTCGACAATTTGCCTTGAGCTGCTTTCAGCTCTGCGCCTTGCTTGTTGAAATCGTCTTCTTTTTTCTTGATCTGAGCGCCATATGCTTTGCGCTGTGAATCAATCTGCGAACGGATTGATTTACCGGCTTTTGATTCCGAAACCAGATAAGATAAATCGACAACTGCGATTTTCTGCGCAGTGGCGGCTGCGGCCACGGGAGCTTTATCTTGGGCATCGGCAAATCCGGCCTGGGCAAAAGATAAAACAAGAACGGCAGCAACGAGCTTAGAAACGCGTGCCGAAGTTGAAATTAAAGATACGGTCTTCATCATACTCTTCCTTCATGATTGGATAAGCTATATCACCGCGCAGAGGTCCGAGCGGCGAGCGCCAAGAAAGACCGAAACCGACCGATAGTCGGAGACTTTCTTCATCAGCAATATCAGGGTCCGAACTGTCGATCGATCCCAACGTACCAACGTCGGTGAAAAGATGACCGCGAATCCCCAAATTCTTGGTAGCACCGCCCAAAGGCGTCGTTAGTTCAGCAGTGCCTTTGGCGTAACGGTTTCCACCCAAGGCATCCCCCGTGACGGTATCTCTCGCACCGATACCGGCAACATCAAAACCGCGGAACGTGTTAGCGCCCAAGAAATAACGTTCGTTGATACGAGTGTTCTTATTGATACCGAAGATATAACCTGATTCAGCACCGGCACTGAAAATCCATTGACGATTATCCGACAACGGCCAGAAATTCGTAACGCCGGCTTTCGTACCTAGATAGCTTGCATCACCACCTAATCCGGCAAAATCATTCGAGAAGGTTAAGCGCATGCCTTCGGTCGGATCCAATCGGCTGTCCAACGTATTATAGCTAACCGTGTGACCGACGGCGGATGTCAACCAATTCCCTTGTTGATCGCGAATAAAACGAGAGGCATTCAGATCCACGTTTTCAATCGTCGTGTCATCTAACGTATAGCGTAAATCTTGTCGCCAGAATTCAGATAACGGATAGCCCATTCGCAAACTGCCGCCGGAACGGCTTTGATCATATGAACTGACGTCTTGATAGTCGGTTGTCGTTTGAAACAAATCGATACCGGCTGATAACTGGCGATCCAAGAAATAAGGCTCCGTAAATCGTAAATCGTAATTATTCGTACGACCGGACACAGTCGCCGCCAATTGCAAATCCTGACCTTTACCTAGAAAGTTTCTTTCGCGAATGCGGAAATCTGCCAAAGGACCATCAGCCGTCGAGAAACCCGCACCAATCGAAAGTTCTCCTGTCGATTGTTCTTCGACGGTGATGCTGATAATTGCCAAATCCGGTCTTGATCCCGCAGATGTTTTCATTTTGACATCTTTGAAGAATGCAAGATCGCGAATTTTTTGCTCTGACCGCTTCAATTTGGTTTTGTTGAAGGGATCGCCTTCAACCAACAACATTTCACGACGAATGACCGAGTCCAACGTACGCGTGTTGCTCATGATATCGATACGCTCGACGAACACGCGCGGGCTTTCGCCGATCGTATAGGCCAAATTAACCACACGTTTCGGACGATCCAAATTGACTTGCGGTTTCACTTCGACAAAAGCAAATTGCTGGTTCGCTAGATTGTCGGTGATATTCAGAACGCTGGTATCGACTTCATCCGCATTATACCATTCGCCCGATTTCGTCTTGATCACTTCTTTGATGGCGTTCATGTCGACGCCTTTTAATTGACTGTTTATATCGACCGTACCCAATTTGTATCGCTCGCCTTCGCTGATAGCGTAGGTAACAAAAAAGTCTTTTTGATCCGGCGTTAATTCCGCAACCGTAGACTCAACACTGAAATCAGCATAGCCCTTGGATAGGTAAAATTTGCGCAACAATTCTTCGTCATATGCGATACGGTCGCGGTCGTAATTATCATCCGACGTGAGGAAGCGATACCATTTAGCCTCTTTGGTTAAAATCGCATCACGTAAATTCGTGTCGCTGAATTGTTTATTGCCGACGAATTTGATCGTACGGACTTTTGTTTTGTCGCCTTCATGGATCTCATAGACCAGATTGACGCGGTTTTGATCCAACTTGATGACTTTAGGATCAATCGTTGCGGCATAATTGCCTAAGCGACGATAAATTTGGATCAGGCGTTGCGTGTCTTCTTGGACTTTGGCACGAGTGTACACGACACGTGGACGCAATTGCGTTTCCGCAAGCAACTCTTCTTCTTTGACGTCGTCATTTCCTTCAAAAGCGATTTCATTGATCATCGGATTTTCAACGACGTCGATGACTAAGATGCCGCCTTCACGGAAAAACGAAACATCCGAGAAAAATCCTGTTGCGAATAACGCTTTGAGGGATTCATTGATTGCAACCGGTTCGAACGCGTCCCCCTGCTTGACGGTCAAATACGAAATAACCGTGGCAGGCTCGATACGCTGTACACCTTCAACTTTAATGCCAGCGATGCGGTCATTCGGATCTTGTGCTGAAGCTACGCCTGTCAACACTAAGAAAAGAAACGCGCTGAAAAGGACGGTTAGAAGGCCTTGTTTCATGAAACTAACTTTGCGATGTAATCAAGCACTTTTAGTTGAATAAGATCATTCAGCGTTGCGAATACCATCAACGCAATAACAAACACGTATCCAATACGAATACCCATCATACGGACTTTTTCGTTCAGAGGTTTTCTGAAAATCGCTTCATAAGCGTAGAACATCAAATGTCCGCCATCCAAAAGCGGTATTGGGAACAAATTTATCAAGCCTAAGTTTACCGAAATCAAGGCCGAGAACATCAGCAAAGACAACCAGCCTTGTTCAGAAAATTCTTTGGCATACGCACCAATACGAATAACGCCGCCTAATTCTTCGGCACTGCGCACACCGGTAATCATTTGACCGATTGCCTTGACGGTTGCGGCACTCATCGTCCATGTTTCCTGCATAGCGGCTTGTAAACCCGATGCAAAATTATGTTTTTTGATAGCCGTTTTGCCGCCCGATACGATGCCCAAACGACCGACCATGTGACGAAAACCGAAATTATCGGTTTGAGTCAGTACTTCAGGTTTAGCCTTTAGTTTTATTTCTTTGTTGTTACGTTTGACAGTAAAGACCATCTCTTCGTTTAGATTAATCGATACGATGCGTTGCAAATCTTGGAAACGCTCGACATTTTCTTGATCGACTTTTGTGACGACATCACCGATTTTGAATCCTGCTTTTTCAGCAACGCCTTTTTCAACAAGGCCACCTACTTGTGCCGGAGCATAAATCTGCCCTTGAACGGTAAAAAGTGAAGCCATGACGACAATGGCGTAAATAAAGTTGATGACAGGTCCGGCCAAGACGATTAGCGCACGTTGCCAAACGGGTTTGTAGAAAAATGCGACTTTCTTTTCCGCCGCCGTCAACTTTGACGCTTTTTCTTTGTCTTGCGTGCTGCTGGCCGGGTCGCCATCGCCGAACATCTGGACATAGCCGCCCAAGGGAATCCAACAGAACTTCCAACGCGTTCCGGTCTTGTCGTTAAATCCGAACAATTCTTTGCCGAAGCCGATCGAAAAGATCTCGACTTTGACGCCGCACCAACGGGCCATCAAATAATGGCCCAATTCGTGGACGAAAACCAACACGCTGAGTACGAGTAAAAACGGGATCGCGTATTCGGGAAGAGAGGTAAGGAAATTCATTAGGGACAAGCCTTTCTATGGTCCGTCATCATAAATCCCGCACAGTGGCTTGGCAAGGTTAAAGAAGGCGTAAAATGAACAGGAAAAACACCGGAGCCGCCATCAATAGACCATCAATACGGTCCAGAATTCCGCCATGTCCCGGCACGATATGACCACTATCTTTTACGCCTGCCCTGCGCTTGACGTAGGATTCGAACAAATCGCCCCCTTGAGCAACAACGGCCAGGATCAAACCGGCAGCAAAATACCAATTAGCATGGGTAAAGCCCCAAGCCGTCGCGCACCCGCCCATAACCAAGGCCGAACAGAACATGCCGCCCATCAAACCCGACCAGGTTTTTTTAGGACTGATGGAAGGGGCCAATTTGGGTCCGCCAACAAGGCGACCTGCAATATAGGCTCCTGTGTCCGTAGCCCAGACCTGAAAAAACAATAGTGCCGCCGGAGCCCATGTTTTTTCGGGCGACAACGCTGCACCTTGGTGACGCAACCATAAAATCGCCAAACACGGCACGCCAATATATAAAACGCCGAAACACAGCCATGGCGGCGCGCGGCGGTCGCCCTTATCGATAAACATATGCGACACTATCGTGACATACAAAAAACCGATCGCCAAAATCAATAGGCCGATTTTAAATGACGTGACAGCACCTAAGAGCAACCCAAGCGCAAGAAACGCATAGGCGCCATATTCAAGGGGTTTTAGACGAATAGTTTGAACAAGTGAAATCCATTCCCCATAAGACAGGATGGCAATCGCGATAATCGCCAGCGTAAACCACGCGCCACCGATATATAAAATCCAGAAAAAAAGCGGTGCTAAAATAACGGCAGTGATTGTTCGTTGCACCAGGGACGACAAGCCGCCCCACATGCGTTTGATTTCAGATAAATCAAGCTTGGGCTGGAATTTTGCCAAAACGGCGCTCGCGTTTCTGATAAGATGTAATGGCTTGTTCCAAGACTGCTTGGTCGAAATCTGGCCAATGCACATCGGTGAAGTAATATTCACTGTAAGCACCTTGCCACAATAGGAAGTTGCTAATGCGTTGTTCGCCACTGGTGCGGATGATCAAATCAGGATCAGGCACATCTGCCATGTTCAAATTCTGGGCAATGACTTCTTCGGTGATGCTGTCAGGCTTCAGCAACCCTTGTTGTACTTGGGTTGCGATTTTTTGCATCGCTTGGGTCATATCCCAACGACCGCTGTAGCTGAGAGCCATGTACACGGTAATTGCGGTATTGTTTTTTGTCAGCTCTTCGGCAGTTTCAATAGATGCCAGAATATCTTTATTCAAACGGGCACGGTCGCCGATAATACGCAAGCGGACATTATTTTCGTGCATTTCAGCCGTTTTGCTGCGCAGATATTGGCGCAATAGACCCATCAAGTCAGTGACTTCTTGCTCAGGACGCTTCCAGTTTTCAGTTGAAAAGGCAAACAGCGTGAGATGTTTGATGCCCAATTTCGTTGCGGCGCGAACAACACGTTCAACAGCGTCCGCACCTTGTTTATGCCCCGCCACACGCGGCAAACCCCGTTTTTGCGCCCAGCGTCCGTTCCCATCCATAATGATGGCCACATGATCCGGCGATGGTGGGGATATTTCGGACACTTCAAGAAGCCTTTCGTTCTCAGACTTCCATGATTTCTTTGTCTTTGTGAGCTAAAGTCGCGTCGATTTTCGTGATCGTGTCATCGGTCGCTTTTTGAATGTCTTTTTCAAAACGCGCCAGATCATCCTCGGAAATCTTTTTGTCTTTTTCCATTTTTTTGACGGTTTCCATACCATCGCGGCGAATGTTGCGAACAGCAACACGTGAGGCTTCGGCGTATTTCGCCGATACTTTGGTCATTTCTTTGCGGCGTTCTTCGGTCATCGGCGGAATATTCAGACGGATCGTCGCACCTTCGGTATTCGGGTTCAAACCTAAACCTGAATCGCGGATTGCTTTTTCAACGGCCGATACCAAACTGCGGTCCCATACAGTGACGGTCAGCATACGCGGCTCGGGCGTGCTGACATTTGCGACTTGGTTCAGCGGCATCATGCTGCCATAGCTGTCGACCATGATCGGGTCCAACATACCGGTTGAGGCTCGGCCTGTACGCAGACCGGAAAATTCTTTTTTCAAGCCTTCGACGGTTGCTTCCATCTTGCGCTTAACTTCGTTTATATCGAATGACATTATTTAGCCTCCGTAACAAGTGTGCATATTCCTTTGCCATGGACGATATCGGCTATCGCACCCGGCTTTTCCATCGAAAAAACGATGATCGGCATTTTATTTTCACGCGCCAGCGCAATCGCCGTCGCATCCATAACATTCAAGCGCTGCGTCAAAACATCCTGATAGCTTAATGTGTCAAAACGTTTTGCATTCGGATTGGTCGCAGGATCGGCATCATAAATACCGTCGACCTTTGTTGCTTTAAACAAGGCGTCGCAGTTCATTTCCGATGCGCGCAATGTGGCCGCTGTATCGGTCGTAAAGTGCGGATTGCCCGTACCAGCTGCGAAAATCACGACGCGACCTTTTTCCATGTGGCGCAAAGCGCGACGACGGATATACGGTTCACAAATCGTATCCATTTTAATCGCGGATTGCACGCGGGTCGGTACGCCGACTTTTTCTAATGCAGATTGCATTGCAAGTGCATTCATGACAGTCGCCAACATGCCCATATAATCGGCAGTAGCAGGCTCAATTCCGATTTTTTCGCCATTGACACCACGGAAAATATTTCCGCCGCCAACAACCAGACACGTTTGAACGCCTGCATCCAACAGGGCTTTGATGTCTTTAGATACTTCTTGGAGTTTTTCGGGGGAAAGGCCGTAGGCCTGAGATCCCATCAAGGCTTCGCCGGAAAGTTTCAGTAGAATTCTACGGTAACGCGGCGAAGCCATGATGATGTACCTCTTTTAACAGATTAGCGAGCCATCGCTGCGACTTCGGCGGCAAAATCGGAATCTTTTTTCTCGATCCCCTCACCCAAGGCAAAGCGAACGAATGCTTTGACCGTGATTGGTGCTTTTGCCGTTTCAGCCGTCAATTTGACGTGATCCGCAACTTTGTGTTCCGGGTTCATGACGAACGCCTGGTCCAACAAACATACTTCTTCGTAGTATTTGTTGATGCGGCCTTCGACCATTTTCTCGATGATATTGTCCGGTTTGCCCGATGCTTTGGCTTGTTCGACCAAAACGGCGCGCTCGCGTTCCAGGTTGCTGGCATCGACTTGCGTACGATCCAATGCTTCGGGACGTGCGGCCGCGATATGCATCGCGATTTGACGGCCCAATGTGTTCAAGACCGATTTGTCAGCCGTTGATTCCAACGCGACCAACACGCCGATTTTACCGGCTTTGTCGTTTGCTGCGTTGTGAATATATGTGACAACCGCGCCTTGAGTGACTTCGACCATGGCGGCGCGACGAACAGACATGTTCTCACCGATTTTGGCAATCAATGTCGTCAAACCTTCTTGAACCGTAGTACCGTTTACCGTCAACGCGCGAACATCGTCAACTTTTACGGCATCTTTGGCCAAAGCGGCGTCGGCAACTGCCACAACCATATTTTGGAATTCAGGATTTTTCGCGACGAAATCGGTTTCGCAGTTTACTTCCAAGAGCAAACCTTTGGTACCAGTCGTAACAGCTGCAACCAAACCTTCGGTCGCAACGCGGTCTGCTTTTTTAGCAGCCGACGCTATACCTTTTTTGCGCAACCAATCGATTGCCGCATCCAAGTCGCCATTGGTTTCCATCAATGCTTTTTTGCAATCCATCATGCCTGCGCCGGATGATTCACGCAGCTTTTGGATCAGTTCCATAGAAACAACAGACATTAGTTACCTCCCAAAGCAGCTTTTGGCGCTTCTTCTGCGGTCGTATCATTTGCTTTTGCGGCGTCTAACGCGACGACATCAGCCGATTTCTTGCCTTGATTATTGTTGTTACGGTTATTGCGGTTACCTTTTTTGAAGTTTTCTTCAGGATTTTCGCCTGCGCCTAAATCAACGCCTTTCGACGATAATTCCGCTTGCAGACCATCCAGGATCGCGCCTGAAATCAATTCGCAATAAGTTTCGATGGCGCGCAATGCGTCGTCGTTACCAGGGATTGGATAGGTGATGCCTGCAGGATCCGAGTTCGTATCCAAGATCGCAACAACCGGGATACCCAATTTTTGCGCTTCTTTGATCGCCAGATCTTCTTTGAGGCTGTCGATAATGAACAAGGCATCAGGAACGCCGCCCATTTCTTTGATACCGCCCAATGATTTCATCAATTTTTCGTGCTCGCGTTCCATCTCTAACAATTCACGCTTAGTGTAGCCGCTGTTTTCTGATGTTTGTGCTGCTTCAATTTGTTTCAGACGATTGATCGATGCCGTGATCGTTTTCCAGTTGGTCAACATACCGCCCAACCAACGATGGTTGACGTAGAATTGACCGCAACGCTCGGCTGCTGCTTTGATTGGGTCGGCTGCTTGGCGTTTCGTGCCGACGAACAACACGCGTCCGCCTTTTGAAACGATTTGTTGCAACGCCGTCATCGCCGTGTACAGCATCGGGACGGTTTGTTGCAGGTCGATAATGTGAACGTTGCTGCGCTCGCCAAAGATGAACGGTTTCATCTTGGGGTTCCAGCGGCGTGTGTTGTGGCCAAAGTGAACGCCTGCTTCTAATAGC
>JANODM010000037.1:0-6248 GCA_031412695.1 Alphaproteobacteria bacterium | reverse complement strand
CTTCGGCACTGCCTCCGATTTCACCAATCATGATGATGGCTTCGGTTTCAGGGTCATCCAAAAACAAATCGATCGCGTCGATAAAGTTTGTGCCATTGACGGGATCGCCGCCGATACCGATACAAGTCGACTGACCTAGATTCGCGGCCGTCGTTTGTGCGACAGCCTCATACGTCAATGTGCCGGAACGCGACACGATGCCGATTTTTCCGCGCTTGTGGATATGGCCCGGCATGATGCCGATTTTGCATTCGCCCGGCGTGATGATGCCGGGACAATTTGGGCCGATCAGACGTGAATTCGAATTCGCTAAAGCACGCTTCACGCGCACCATATCCAACACCGGAATCCCTTCGGTGATCGCGACAATCAAAGGAATATGGGCGGCAACAGCTTCTAAAATGGCATCGGCAGCAAACGGAGGCGGCACGTAAATCACGGACGCATTCGCGCCTGTTTGCTTCACCGCATCAGCAACCGTATTAAACACCGGCAATCCCAAATGAATTTGACCGCCTTTGCCGGGCGTGACGCCGCCGACCATTTTCGTGCCGTACGCAATGGCTTGTTCAGAATGGAACGTGCCTTGCGCGCCGGTAAAACCTTGGCAGATCACTTTGGTGTTTTTGTTGACGAGGACGGACATGGTTTCTCCTAGTTAAGCGCGGCGTCAGACGCCACAAGATGCATGAGATAGATATTGAAAAAATTATAAACAGTGACCAAAGCCAATGCGATGCGTTGCCCCCAGCCGATACGAATTTTTTTACGCACGCGATACGCGATAAACGCCACGACGGATAAAACGAAATACACCATATACGGACCCGCGACGATGTCGGACACCGATTGACCGCCATGCAGATATTTTGCAATCGTCAGTAACATTTTGGTTTTTTCTTCGCCAACACTTTCTTCGACTGCCGCAATCGGCAGAATGATGAACACGCGCAAAAACGGATAGACCCAAGAAAACCACAACAGGGTTTTCCCGAACACAGAAGCCGCTTTTTTCAGCGCGTGATTCATTACGCTGCTTTCTTATTCAGAACATTAGCGATTTTAAGTGCCGTATCCTTAAGGTCAGCGGCCGAAATAATCGGCAAGCCGGAATTGGCTAAAATCTCGACGCCTTTATCGACATTCGTGCCTGCAAGGCGAACCACCAACGGGCGATCCAATTTGACTTCCTTCGCAGCCGCCACGATGCCTTCAGCGATGATGTCACAGAGCATGATGCCTCCGAAAATATTCACCAAGATCGCTTTGACGTTGTCGTCGCTTAGGATTAATTTGAACGCCGTCGTGATTTGTTCTTTGTTCGCACCGCCGCCGACATCCAAGAAATTTGCAGGTTTTTGGCCTGCCAATTGAATGATGTCCATCGTCGCCATCGCAAGACCCGCGCCATTAACCATGCAGCCTATATTGCCGTCGAGCTTCACGTAGTTCAGGCCCGCTTTATTGGCTGCTAATTCAATTTCGTTTTCTTCGGACTCATCGCGCAAGGCTTGGATATCCGCATGACGATACAATGCGTTTTCATCGAAATTCATTTTCGCATCCAACGCGATCACATCACCGTTTTGCGTAACGACCAGTGGGTTGATCTCGACGATGGCCGCATCTAATTCGACGAACGCTTTGTACAATTGCATCACCAGTTGCTGGCATTTCTTGTTCGTCTCGCCTTCCAGTCCTAACGCGAATGCAACGTCACGTGTATGGAACGGCATGATGCCTGTCGCGGGGTCGATGGCGATTTTGACAATTTTTTCAGGCGTGTCGTGCGCAACGTCTTCGATATTCATGCCGCCTTCGGTCGATGCCATGATTGTGATGCGCGATGTCGCGCGGTCCAACAACAAGCCCAAGTAATATTCTTTGGCGATGGCGCAACCATCTTCGATATAGACGCGCCCTACTTTTTGGCCTGCTTCACCCGTTTGAATCGTGACCAGCGTATTGCCCAACATGTTCGTGGCCGCGGTTTTGACATCGTCGATGGATTTCACGACTTTGACGCCGTTTTGCGTCGGTACTTCGCGCATCGTGCCTTTGCCGCGACCGCCCGCATGAATTTGCGATTTAACGACCCAAACAGGCCCGCCCAATGTTTCAGCTGCTTTGACGGCTTCAGCGGGCGTAAATGCGACATGGCCTCTCGGCACGTTGATACCGAATTTTTTCAACAGCTCTTTGGCTTGATATTCGTGAATATTCATGGGGCGTGATCCTTTTTTAAATGCGGATATTCTGGTCGTTGAATGCTGCTTTGGTTTCTAGCGTAAAGTTTCGGCTTTGAACAGCCTTAACCGCCGGAATCGTGACGCGATTATGCCCGATAAAAACAACGAAAAAGTAAATATATTAGTCTTTGTCATCCTGAGTGAAACGAAGGATCTCCTTCATGAGTTTCTTCGGAGCATGTGCTCCTCAAAATGACAGATTGGTTTAAAAACTCACCATCCCGAAATGATGCAGCCATAATAAAACCGCCGTAGCAGGAGCGGCGGCTGCACCGAAAGGAAGGTAAAAATCTTTCAATGGTCTGCGCGTTACCAGAATGATCAAGCCGCCCGCCAGCAATAATAACGCCGCAGCACCGCCGATCATAAATCCGACACCCGCAGGACCCAACCAGATGCCAGCGGCGGCGGAAAATTTTACGTCGCCCCACCCGATGCCTTCGACGCCTTTCCATTTCAACGACACAAAACGGGTCAGCAGAAAAATGCCTGCGCCGAAAAACGCGCCCAAAGCACTTTGAGTCAAGCCGTTTAAAATCGAAGACCCGTCAGACCATTCGATGCGATGCGCGACATAGATCGCCCCCAACACAGCCAGGATGATATTGGCGCGATCAGGAAGAAGGAAAAAGCGAAGATCCGTATACGTCAGATAAAGCAAAACGGCCGTTGCCAGGATTAACAGGACAACGGCCGTTTCGATCATATTCTGTACTCTTAGACGCTAGAGATTATTTCAGCGTCCATAAAATCGTGTTTACCGCTAAGGTACACTGTGTCGCAGCGTTTACAGCAGTAAGTGGCGACGGAACTACGTTGGCCAATAGAGCAGCACCGCCGTTGACGCTGACGGATTCGATTTCGTTCGGGTTCGTGATCGACGTAAATAATTTCACGCAACCTGGACGCGAAAGGTTAGCAAACGTGATGTCAAGTAACGTAGGGACGGCGTTGACGGCAATCGTAATCGGGCCGTTAAACGGGTTATTTTGCTGGTCACGCAAAATGCCTGTGGCGACAAAGACGTTGTTCGCATCAGAGACGGCCGTGCTGTAAGCAATACCTGTATATGTACCGCCTTGTTGTTGCGCCATAACCTGGGCTTCTTGACGCAAGGTCAGCAATAAACGCGTTGATTCCGTCGCTTTGTTGCCGTCAGCTACCAGACGATAGGTTGCGATACCGCCGATTAGCAATAACGCGGCAACGCCAATCACGAGCAACAGCTCGAGCAACGTAAAACCACCTTCGCGGCGTGATGGTTGGAATGAAGTCATGTCTCTCTCCCCTTTGAGTTGAGCCTGGTGTTAAAAAAGAAAAAGCGCCGTTACTTGAAATATTTGAAACGACACCGAAAACCGTTTATCCGAACTCTGCCTTGAAAATTAGCATGCACGGCGAACACCATCAAGATTACACCCAAAGCTTTAAGAAAGATGAAAATTATCGCGCATTTTCCGAAAAATGATTGTAATTGGCATAATGGGATGGATTTAGGATGAGTCTACGTCGATACAAAAACAAGTCTAGGCCTTGGGACTTGATCCCAAGGTCCATGTTTAAACCAACATAGTTATTGAAGTGGATCCTGGGATCGAGTCCCAGGATCTAGTTTCACGTTATTTGAATTAAGGAACCGGAGCGTTCGCCGAATCTTGAATCTGTTGCACCACACCGAAAATCGAACTGATCAACGTACCCAACGTGACCGCGATCAACACCAATGCAACTGTGTTCAACACTTTCATCGCTGCCGTTACTTTGCCTTCGACTTCGCCGACCCATTCGCGCGTAATCGCGGTCAGGTTTTCTTCGAATCCTTTTAGCGTCGCGTAAATGCGCAAATCATCGATCAATTCCTCTTCGGGAAATTTGAATCCTGTGCGCGACATCGCATCGCCCAAATTATGGCCTGAGGTCAATTGCCGTGCAATCGCCGTGACGCGTTCTTTTAGATATGGACTGGAACGCACCGAAATCCGTTTCAACGCATTGTCATCAATTTTGACGCCTGATGCCATCAACGCCGCAACCGACAATAATAAACTGGAGCCCTGTTGCATGCGGTAAATGCTCCACGGCGCGATTTTTTCGACCAACATGCGGGTCCTGCCCGTCCATCGCGGCAAGGAATAACTGATGACGACAATCACGGCGACAAATGCGCCAAAATAATAAACACCGTTGGCGCGAATTTTTGCGGATAACGATGCAATAAACGCAGCTGACCCTTGCCATTCTTCCAATGGCAACACTTCGGCGAAAGCGGGAATGATATTATACGACATCATCACCAACATCGCGATCAATACCAAAATAAGAAGCGCAGGGTATGATCCGCTTGAGATAATCGCACCTTTGACGCGGCGTTGCTGGGCGACTGACTCGGCCGCGTTCATAAACGCATCCTGCAACCGCCCCGAATTGCCGCCTGTTTCCAACAATAACGCTTCGGAACTGGGGACGAAAGGTGCCACGGCCTGACCGAAATTCGTACCGTTTTCAATTGCATTGCGCCAACGGCGCAGCAAGGTTGACGTACCAGTATTGCCACGTTTTTCTTCAATCATAGCGATCTGTTCCAACGCGCGGTCAAGTGACACCCCGTTTTTCAACAGCTGCGCCAATTTACGATACAGACGTTCGCGGGCCTTGCCACTGAACTCGAAAAAAAGCTGAATCTTGAGCATACTCATGATTTGCGTTTCGGCCGCATCAAATGGCCCAAGACGCGTTCCGCGTCGATCGGTGATGAGATGCCTTTTTGCACCAAATCCAGACCGTATTCGACCATTGTGCGTCCGCCCAATTCGGAAATCCAGTAATCAAACGCCGCTTGTTTCTTGTCGTGTTTGACCAACTCCATAAAGCCCGTATCCGGCAAAATAATCTCCGCTGCAATCGTACGTCCCGAATAGCCGGTATACGAACATTTTTCACAACCTTTGGTGTTGTGAATGCGCACCGAATTGACGGGCACTTCGGTTTCTTCCAAACGCGACAACACGCCATGCGGCAAATCGTCAGAGTTGATAATGCCGCGTCGGCAATGCGGACACAATTTCCGCACCAAACGTTGACTGATCAATCCGGTCAACAAAGTCGGGTCGACCAATTTATATTCTTCGACGTGCAAATCTTTTAATCGGAATGGAATCGTGATCGCGTCGTTACTATGCAACGTCGTCCAAACCTGGTGCCCCGTCATTGCGGCTTCAAAGGCCAATTTGGCCGAGGACGAGTCCCTGACCTCCCCGATCATGATACGGTCCGGGTTGGATCTTAACGCTGCGGCAATCGCGCGCGTAAAGGCTTCGGCACGCTCTTCGGAACTGGACGCGTTGACAACAGGCATTTGAACCGCACCGGGGATCGGATATTCAGGCGGGTCTTCGACCGTGAAGACGGCAATGTTGTTTTTATATTCGCGTAAGATCGCCAAAATATTTCGCTGCAAGGTGGTCGATTTCCCGTGACCTGTCGGACCCGCCACGATATTGATGCCGAACGGTTTGGCGCGCAGAAATTCGAAATCTTCGACTTGTTCGGGTGCAAATCCCAAATCGCCGATATCGCCTTTGGTGCGATCATCCGAGTCATACAAAATACGGATGATCATCGCACGCCCACCGTAAACGGTCGGATTGAACTGCATACGCAAACTGATCACGCCTTGCGGCAATCTTAAATCTTTGCGGTTGGAACAGCGCGCCCCTTGATATTCATAAGGCTGATAATTGACATCGGATGCATCCGCCATCGCAAAAGCCGCCGCGCAAAAACTGTGGCCGTATTCCGACGGCCAATCGGCGACATGCGTCATCGATCCGTCGATCCTGGCGCGTACCGAGCACGATGTTTCGCCAACGATAATGTGAATATCTGACGAACGTCGCGTGGACAAAGACCCGACCAATTCCAACACTTCGCGCCGCATCCTAGCCGAGTCACGCTGGCCTGTATTGCGCGACGTGCGATTATTCTCGTACGATCCGGCGA
>JANODM010000036.1:0-5308 GCA_031412695.1 Alphaproteobacteria bacterium | reverse complement strand
AAAAAAAGCCCCGAAATTTTTCAGGGCTTTTTAAAATTCGCCGGGATGACGTCACTCCGCTTTATCAGGAAAGCGCCAGCATACCGACTGCGGAAAACAGTTTACGTGGGTATCAAATGTTCCGTGATGGATATGTACGCGGCCTGACGGCGACAAGATTTGCGCCAGAACAACAGCGCGTTTCGTCACGCTGCCCATCCGGGACACTTTTCGCGCCAGCTCTCGCCGTTCTTCGTGTTTGACGTTTTGGTTTGCTTGATAAGCCCGTTGGGCATGATCGACGTTTAGCCAATCATTACGCTCGACAGACACATATTGAGTTTGGTCTAACATTGTTCCCTCCTCCTTGAAACTTTGCTAACACCTCTTTACGCTATCCCGAGAACTTATTGCCTCGTTAACTAATTGTTAATAGAAAAAAGCCTTAATTTCAAGTACTTTTTCTGTTGCCGCGCAAAACCATTGTAAACCCCGCGTAAATACTGGACTTTTGAATGATTACGGCTTCGCACAACTTATCTTATTTGGGCATAACACCCACCCTGGCGCAAGATTGTTACATCGCCCCCAGTGCGGTGATTATCGGCGATGTGCATATTGGAACCGAGACGTCCGTGTGGCATCACGTAACCATTCGTGGTGACGTCAATTATATCCGCATCGGCAACCGCACGAATATTCAAGACGGTACCGTCGTGCATGTGTCGCGCACGGCGGGCGGTCAAACGATTATCGGCAGCGATATCACGATCGGCCACCTGGCCCTTATTCATGCATGCGAATTACAAGATCATTCCTTTGTCGGCATGAAAGCGATGGTCATGGATAATGCCGTCATCGAAAGTCACGGCATGTTAGCCGCAGGTGCGGTTTTAACGCCCGGTAAAATCATCAAATCGCGCGAGTTGTGGATGGGCACGCCTGCCAAATTCGTACGCATGCTGACCGACGAAGATTTGCAACGCATGGCGGACAACGCCGAGGAATATCGTCTATTGCATAAAAGGTATGTAGGATGAAATATGTAGCCGCTTTTGTTTTTTTATTGCTATCTTTTCACGCTTATGCGGATGACGCCATCATCAAAGACGTCGTTTTTGAAGAATCCGATATCGATAGATTGTCTGAAAAATTCTGGTACCTAAAGCACGATAAACGCACAGAAGAAGAATTTAAAAAAGCTTTTCCTGAATCGATGCCTCTAGTTGTTAGTATCGCCAATGTTGAACCAGCCAATTCAAAACGTAAATACTCCCTCATTTTTGAAAGAGGCAGCTATTGGTGCGGGGCGGAAAGTTGTCCTCTAAAAATATTCAACGTAACAAACGATAAAAAACCAAAACTTGTTTTGGAACTGGTCGTACCGCCGTTTATAAAAACACGAGAATGCCATACAAAATTTTCTTTTTTGTTTCCAAGCAAATCAGACGGTTATATTAGTTGGGTACCAGGCAACGAAAAACTCAAGCCTGATCAGTATTATTCTAATTTAGATGAAGCGAAAAAGTGCGACTAACTATAACGCTCTGACTTTCACGTAACTTCCGGGTGCGTTTTCGATGGCTTTGAGTTTGCCTTTACCAGGGGTTCGAGCGGCGACTTTGGTGCCGCTGTGTTTTTTAATCCATTCCGCCCAATTCGGCCACCACGACCCTTCAAAGCGTTTCGCGGCATTCAGCCATTCATCCGCGCTATTAGGCAGTTTTTTATTCGTCCAATAATTATATTTATTTTTAACAGGCGGATTGACGACACCCGCGATGTGCCCCGATCCCGCCAACGTAAAGGTAACATCACCACTCAATAATTTCGCACCGGTATAGGTCGCTTGCCATGGCGCGATGTGATCTTCGATCGTGGATACGAAATAAGACGGCGTGTCGATTTGACGGACGTTGATACCCGTGCCTTTTACTTTTAATTTTCCCGGACGTGATAGATGATTGTGCAGATACATTTGACGCAAATAGGTGCTGTGTAATTTCGCAGGAATTCCTGTCGAATCGCTGTTCCAGTACAGCAAATCGAATGGAAACGGCTCGCGACCCAGCAAATAATTATTGACGACGAACGACCAAATAAGGTCATTGGCACGCAGCATGTTGAAGGTCGTGTGCAAATGCCACGCATCCAAATAGCCTTTTTCCGCCATCATTTTTTCCATGCCTGCAATTTGTGCTTCGTCGGTGAAAATGGTGAGCTCGCCCGCGTCTTCGAAATCGATCAACGCCGTAAAAAATGTTGCGGATTTGACAGGGGATTTTTCACCCTTCGCCTTAAGATACGCCAGCAACGTCGTCAACAACGTGCCGCCGATGCAATAGCCGATGACGTTGATTTCTTTTTCATTCGTGGCGTCTTGGACGGCTTTGATGGCGGCACCCAAGCCCTTCTCCATGTAATCGTCCCAATCCAAATCGCGCATCGACGCATCGGCATTGGCCCAGGACGTAATGAATACCGTGTGGCCTTGATCAACGGCCCATTTGACGAATGAATTTTCAGCCTGCATATCCAGGATGTAATATTTGTTGATCCACGGCGACACAATTAAAAGTGGGGTTTTATAGACTTTCGGTGTCGACGGTGTGTATTGGATAAGCTGTAAAATCTGATTTTGAAACACTACTTTGCCAGACGTATTCGCCAGGTTTTTACCGACTTCGAACGCGCCTTTTTTCGCCATAGATACTTTGGGTAACCCTTTATTCGCACGCAGATCGGTGATCATATTATCTAAGCCGCGTAATAAATTACCGCCTTTGGATTTGATCGTCTCGTCCAATACTTCCGGGTTCGTCATCCAGAAATTACTGGGGGACATTGCATCGGTATATTGACGCACGACGAATTTCAATTTACGCGCCGCCGCCGGATCGATTTCCTCGGCATCATGGACGCGGTCTTGCCACCATTGTGCGGTCAAAAGATAGCTTTGACGCAGATGATCGAAAATCGGATGATCGTTCCAACGCGCATCGCGGAAACGGCGGTCGTTTTTGTCGCCCGAGATGATCGGATCAGCCTTTTGACCTTGCAGCCGTGCCAAGGTGTATGCTTGCAAAGCAGCCGTTTTTTGCATGAACTCGATTTGCGCTGCCATGGCTTTTTCAGGGTTTTTAATCAGAGCTGTCCAATAATGCATCAGGCTTTGCTGGACGTTCATCGGGTCTTGCTGCATCGGTTTATGCATCAGAGCCTGGCTTTTTTCAGCCAACAGGACCATGAGTTCTTGTTGTTTTTGCAGAATCTGTTGATTGATCCCTGCCCATTCTTCCCACGAACCGTCTTTGGAAATGTCCTGATCCTGTGCAGTGGTTTTAGCCATCATCATACCCCTAAGTGTCCTTTGAAATTAGCGTTGATAGCCTTAAAAAGCCATCCCCCCGCTTAGCCCCCTTTTACCCCTTAAAACTTTCGTGAAACCTGGTAACATGATGTCTGATCTGCCTTTTCTACCTTCAAAGGATTCTTATGCAGCGTCTTGGCCTGGCTTTTTTAGCCCTTTTGTCTTTATCCGCCTGTTCATCGACAGGTGTTTCCGATCGTTATGCGTTTTGGCGCGATGACGGGTCGCAGAATACAATGGGCACCAAGCCTAATCTGGCCGATGTCCCGACTCCGCCAAACGTTCAGGACACGCAGGCTGAGATGGATGCCATGCGCCTGCGTTTACAAGCCGAGCGTGATAACGCCTACCTCGCTGCTCAAGGTGTTCCGGTATCCGACGTAACGCCCATTGCCGATGCGCCATTAGATGCAGGTCATACCGTTGCTAGTGACGAATTAGCGCCCGCCTCAGCCAGCCCGACCGCGCCGTATTATGCGGCACCCGTGGCCGCCTATCCGTCTCAACCGCAATCATCGGGCAATGTTCAGTATAACTATGCAACAAATGATCAGGCGTATGTGTATGGTAACAGCCCGTTGCAGTATCGTGGTCAACAAGTAGGCGCAAGCCGTACCAGCCCGTATCAGCAACAAGCCTATGGTGTGATGGCTGCTAATCCGAACGTGTCAATCAATTTCGATGCATTGGGCGGTAATACCTCTAAACCGTTTTCAGGAATTTCATCCGTTGGTTTGACAGGTCAGCCCGTCGTATTCTTTGAGCACGGTTCCGCCCGATTGGGTTCAGGCGATCGTCAGAAAATAAAACAATTGGCACAACAGCTAAAAGCCCAACCGCAATCCGTCGTCGTGATCGGTCATGCGTCGACGCGCACCGGATTGAAAAATCCCGTGTCGTCCCGTGCAGCAAACTTGCAAATGTCCGCAAAACGCGCAACAGCCGTCATGCAGGAATTGGCCAAACACGGCGTAAAACCTGAACGACTTAATGTCACCGCAACAGGGGACACAGGCGCAGGCAGCAAAGCGACGGAAACCCAAGACCGTCGTGTCGATATTCTGTTTGATTGATGACGATGCTGCAAGTGGCCGAACGCGAAACGACCCTTGCCACCGAAAGCCTAATGTCGTTGACGGGAAAACTCTGGCGTTTTCGACAGGCTGACCCGCGTATCGTTCAAACCATTATCCAAAACCATCATCTGCAACCCCTTGTCGCATCCATTTTAGCGGCACGTGGCACTAAGCCTGAAAACGTCGCCGCTTTTTTGCAACCGAAACTGCGTGATTTTCTGCCTGATCCGTTTTTGTTTCGCGACATGGACAAGGCCTGTGAACGTATTGCCGTTGCCATTCAGAACAAAGAAAAAATCGCCTTATTCGGCGATTACGACGTTGACGGTGCCACCAGCACCGCATTGATGGCACGTTATTTGCGTCATTTCGGGCTTGAGCCGACGTTATATATTCCCGACCGCATGACCGAAGGCTATGGTCCGAACATCAAAGCGTTTCAACAATTGATCGACGAGAAACATACGTTGATTATTACGTTGGATTGCGGCGTTCTGGCGTATGATCCGATTGCGCTGGCTGCTGACAAAGGTGTCGATGTCGTCGTGTTGGATCATCACATGGCTGCACCCGAATTGCCGCGTGCCGTTGCCATCGTCAATCCAAACCGCCTGGATGAAACGACAGGTTTCGGTTATCTGGCAGCGGTAGGTGTTACGTTCGTCACACTCGTCGGTCTTAGTCAGAAATTACGGCAAAAAAATATCGAGCCGCCTGATCTGATGCGTGAATTGGATCTGGTTGCCTTAGGCACCGTGTGCGATGTCGTACCATTGATTGATTTAAATCGCGCATTGGTATCGCAAGGTCTCAAGGTAATGGCACGACGGGAAAACATCGGTATTCGCGCGCTTTCCGACCAAGCAGGCCTTGATCAATTACC
>JANODM010000035.1:0-5421 GCA_031412695.1 Alphaproteobacteria bacterium | reverse complement strand
ACACAAATTGGGGCGTGTGCGTAATTTGCTGAAAAGGATTAGCCTGAATATAGACTTTTTCTAAAACTTTATTCGGCGCAAGTTGAAGTTTATTAATGACGATTCCGTCAAAAAAGACTTTTACGTCGTCTAATTCTGCTTTCGGATATCCTGCTAAGGCCAGATAATTTTGAAGCAATGACAAAGATCGAGCATACATCAACGTATACGATGCCAAGGCACAAACGATCAAGCCAGCGATGCCGATATAGATTCCGGATCGTTTCATACAGCGTTATCGGATAATGTCGTCAACGTCGTGTTACCACCCGCAGCGGTCGTATTGATCGTAATCGTTTTTTCAGTGATAAAACGCGTCAGATAATGCGGCCCGCCTGCTTTGGGTCCTGTACCGGATAGTCCCATTCCACCGAACGGTTGAACGCCGACGACAGCCCCGATCATCGAACGATTAACATAGATATTACCGACGCGCGCACGTCTGGCGATATATTCGGCACGGTCTTCGATGCGCGTGTGAATGCCCAATGTTAAACCGAAACCGGTTTGATTGATGGAATCGATTACCTGATCCAGCTCTTTTGCCTTGTAGGTAACGACATGCAATAATGGTCCGAAATTTTCTTGTTTCAAATCGCTTATTGCGCTGATTTTAAATACTTGTGGCGTGATAAACGTATCGGTTGATACAGCGTTGTGTGCTTGAGCCACTTTCTTTGAGCTTAATTCCTGGGCATGCGTGTTTAAATTTTCTTGCGACTGTTTATCGATCACAGGACCGACATCAGTTGCAAAATCATCCGAACGGCCCAGACGCAATTCGTTCATCGCACCGCTTAACATGTCAATTACATGCGGGGCGATTTCATCTTGCAAGAACAACACGCGCAAAGCAGAGCAACGTTGTCCGGCGGAAATAAACGAACTACGGATGACATCATCGACGACTTGTTCAGCCAAAGCGGTGCTGTCGACGATCATCGCATTTTGACCGCCTGTTTCTGCGATAAACGGCACGATAGGCCCTCGTTTAGCCGCCAAGGATTGCTGAATTCGCCATGCCGTTTCCGTTGATCCGGTAAACACAACGCCCGCGCAGGATGCATGTGCAATGGCGGCGGCTCCGATTTTGCTGCCTGATCCGATAATCAATTGCAGAACATCTTGCGGAATGCCCGCATCGTGCATTAATTCAACGGCACGTTTGGCGATAGCAGGCGTATTTTCTGCCGGTTTTGCCAACACGCAATTGCCGGTAACCAAAGCGGCTACGACTTGGCCTGTAAAAATAGCCAGCGGGAAATTCCACGGGCTGACACAGACGAAGATGCCCCGACCTTGGGCATAGAGCATGTTGGATTCACCTGTCGGGCCAGGTAGCACAGTAGGAGCAGCAAAATGCTGTCGAGCCTGTTGCGCGTAATAACGACAGAAATCGACCGCTTCACGCCATTCACTGATGGCATCGCCTAGTGTTTTCTTACCTTCAAAAATACACAAAGCAATTAATTCATCCTGATGCTTTTCAAAATTATCAGCAACGCGATCAATGATGTTTGCGCGCTCCACCCACGAGACATCGTTCCATTCCGTAAAAGCGGCATTGGATAGTCGAATTTTTTCCTGTAACTCTTCGGAAGAAATCTCGACAGGACGCTTGATATCCTTGAAGCGTTGAATGGATTCCAATAGTTTTTTGCGCACGACGCGATCTGATATATCCGGGCCTATCGAATTGGGTCGATCGCCATACAGATCAACCGGTAACGGAATCGCCGGGTGAGCTTTTGATTGTTGCGCCTGAATAAACACAGCAGGGTTTTGCGTCAACATATCGATGGGCAGGTTTTTATCGTATACTTGATGCACGAATGAACTATTGGCTCCGTTCTCAAGCAAACGACGGACCAAATAAGGCAGCAAATCCTGATGCACGCCGACAGGCGCATAGACGCGGCAAAGCGGCATATTCTTTTGATCTGCATAGGCCGCATCATAAAGCTGTTGCCCCATGCCATGCAAACGTTGGAATTCAAAGTTTTTGCAGCCGTTTTTTTCGGCCAAATGCAATATCGCACTGACCGTATACGCATTATGCGTAGCAAATGCCGAATAAATCACATCGTGTGCCGCCAGCATTTTATCTGCGGCGACCAAATACGATATATCCGTCGATTGCTTGCGCGTGAAAACAGGATAACCATCCAGGCCACGTTCTTGACCGCGTTTGATCTCGCTATCCCAATAGGCTCCTTTGACAAGGCGGATCGGGATTTTTTTGTTGTGCGCGCGAGCCAATTCGACGAAATAATCGATAACGCTGACGGCACGTTTTTGATAAGCCTGAACGGCCAGACCGAAACCATCATAACCAGCCAATTCAGGATCCTTGAATACGGCTTCGAAAATATCGAACGATAATTCCAAACGATCCGCTTCTTCGGCGTCCAATGTCAGGATCATGTTGTATTTCTTAGCTTGCAACGCCAAGGTTTTGACGCGATCGATGAGTATCGGCAAGCACCTGTCACTTTGCGATTCTTCGTAACGCGGATGCAACGCCGAAATTTTAATGGAAATACTATCGTTCTTGTACGGATCATTCGCTGTGTAGGTTTTGCCAACGGCATCAATCGCGGTTTGGTATGATTTGAAATAATTATCCGCCGTAATCGCCATGCGCGCGCCCTCGCCCAGCATGTCATACGAAAACGTATAATTTTTTTCTTTCCATTTCGAGGCATTCTTGATGGCTTCTTCGATGGTGCGCCCGCAGACGAATTGACCACCCAATAATTTAATCGCTTGAGCGACAGCTTGACGAATGATCGGTAGGCCTAGGCGTTGGACCAATTTACCGGTGACGTTATTGCCGTTTTTCAATAATGCTTCGGATAAATTTAATCCCCATCCGGAAAAACGTGTCAGCAATTTTTCGCCGTCTTGTGCGGCGGATTCCCAATCCGCACTGGTGATTTTATCGATAATAATCTGATCCGCCATATCGGTGTCGGGCACGCGTAAGAAACATTCCGCAATCGCCATCAATGCGACACCTTCGGGGGTCGACAGGCTGTAGCGTTGCATAAAATCTTCCAACAACGTGCGCTCGCTGGGTTGAGAACGGATTTTCTTAATCCAATTCCCTGCACGTTCACGGATGATGTGTTCGTCGTTTTGCTTTATGGGGAATTGATCAATCAACCCGTTTATCACTCGCGTTTCGTCTTGGCGATAAAAGGAGTTGATTGCAGCCCGGCTTTGCGCCACTCTTTCGGTCATAGGACACCTCTGATGTTTCGTTCATTTTGGCCAAAGATATGAGTATTTCAATAGACGATCGCGTTTTTTCCGTTGCCGACGATATTCGCGGTTTACGTCTGCCTATGCCGCCGCCATTGGATTGGGTAAATGCCTATTTCCTTCGAGATGATCACGGGTGGATTATGGTTGATACAGGCTATAACACGCCCGACAGCCGTGCCGTTTTAGAGGCGATGATCGCCAACCACTTGGATGAGTTGCCGATTACAGGCGTTGTTGCAACGCATTATCACCCCGATCATGCAGGTCAAGCTGGATGGGTTTGTGGCAAGTTCAACTGCCCGCTTTATATGAGTACTACCGAATGGTTGATGGCCCGATGGCTTAGTACGGATCATACCAACAATTATCGCGATACAATCTCGGATTATTATCTTCAGGCCGGAACCCCAGACAGCATTTTTACAGTCATTGCAGGTCGCGGGAATACATTTTTACGCACCTGCGATGAAGTTCCGGCGAAATATCATCGTCTGACCGAAGGCGACATTTTCAAAATCGGCAAGCGAAATTGGAAAATTTTGATCGGTCGCGGTCATGCACCTGAAATGATTTTAATGTATGACGATACGGGTAAATTATTGATTTCCGCCGACCAGGTCGTTGCGCGCATCACGCCAAATGTCAGCGTGTGGGCATTTGCTCCTGATGCCAATCCGCTGAAAGATTTTATCGAAAGCAGTGACGACTTACCGGCTCGGGTGCCGAATGATGTTCAGGTTCTTCCCGGGCATGGTCGTCCGTTTGACAATTTTCATGAAAAAATCGGAACTTATAATACATTTCACTATAAACGGTTGCAAAAACTGCATGATGGCATGACAGGCGAACCCCAGACTTTATATGATTTATTGAAAATTTTGTTTCCTAAAGATTTATCGCCACGCGACTATGTGTTCGCGTTAGGCGAAACCCACAGCCATGTGAATTACCTGGTTCATGAAGGCAAGGTCGCATTATTGCGCGGCAAGATTCTGTTCAAAAAACTTTAAACGGCAATCTTTTTGTTGTTCGACCCTTTGGCTTCGCGGTCCAAAGTCATGCACAAAAACGCATATAACTTACCGACATCCGATGATAGGAAAATGCTGGTCAACAGATCCGCATGATCATTGGTCTCGGCTTGATCATACATTTCTTCGAATTGACGCAGATAACGTTGCGCATAGGTACGGAACTCGGTGTCTTCGCGGAATTTCGTCTTGATCTTGTTTTGAGTTTCTTCGTTACGCGAACTGAGCAATCGGCGTGTAAACGATGACGCATCGCCTTTTTGATAGGATGCCCAGGTCTTCTCGGGTAATTCGCCATCCAACAAACGGGTAAAGTCCAACGCCAAAGAATGCAAGCTTTCGACAACGAATTTCGTCGAATTAAAGAACGCATCACGTTTGAATTTGTTGTCTTGCGCACGTAACGCTTCGGCTTGAGTTTGCGCGGCTGTTGAGGCTTGCTCCAATGCCGCTGTTTTGCTGCTGATCAAATTCGTGGCTTCGGCCAAACGTTGCATCAGGTTATCGCCATACGCGCCGACTTCTTGGCTTTGCTCGATCAAATTGGCATGCGCCTGACCGATCTTGTCAATCAATTGCGTCGTTTTGCTGTCGATTTCATCGCTGTGCGACGTCAAACGCTCGACGGATTGCTGAACCGATTGCTCGACATTTTCACTTTGCGTGCGGATGTGATCCAGATATTTGCGCAATTGATCGGTGACGACAGTGGTTTTATCGACGCTGAGAGTGATATTCGTCAGTTGATCATTGGCTTGATCTTGCAAATGCTTGCCTTGCTGAACAAATGCGCCGACGGCGTGGCGAGCTTTTTCTTCGATTTGACCGATCGTGTCCTGCAACGACCGCGCATGAATCGACACATACTCTTTGCTGCGCTCGACTTGATTGTCGAATTCCATCGTGCTGTCACTGATTTTTTGTAACGTCAATTGAACGTATTGACCAACATCTTGGACTTTGGCGACTTTCGCCAAAACTTGATCCATCGTGGTATTGACGGTTGATAATTGTCCGGCTTGAGCATGCAGGCTTTCCTGAGACTGGATATTTTGCTGATGCATCGTCTGATAGGCCTGCGATA
>JANODM010000034.1:0-2312 GCA_031412695.1 Alphaproteobacteria bacterium | reverse complement strand
GATGAAGGTATCAAAATCCGATTTCACTAATACTTTTCGGAATTTAAGTTTAGGTGTAATACCCACTCCGCAATCACAAGATCCACTATTTTCTGCGTGGTATGCACGCTGGCAAACGCGTCTAACGCGTCAGCCGCAATCACCAGACGACGTGCGTGACCATATGCAACAGCATAATCCACAAATTATTCCCCGTAATGATCGAGTTGAACAAGCACTGATAGCAGCAGAAAAAGGAGATTTGACTTTAACATATCGTTTATTGGATATTTTGCGCGATCCCTATTCTTCGCGTCTTGATCGAATGGATTATCTTGAACCGTTACCAAGTCCTAATAGCCGCTATCAAACTTTTTGCGGTACATAAGACTAATAATTTATGCTATCAAATTTACTTAAAATTATTCAAACAAAATATTTGATTAGATATAAAAACCATGATTAAAAAAAATTTGTTAATTATTATAGATTCTGAAAATCCTGGGGCAAGGCACCGCAACTGTCGAAGTCATCGACGGACGCAATATAATCATATACACGCCGCCCTCGCCCAAACCGCACGGCATGCGGCCCCTGTTGGTCGTGCTGCATGGCGGTTTCGGAAATGCGCAACAAATCCGCAGCTATATCGGATTAGAACCTTTTGCTGATCGTGCAGGCTTTATCATCGTCTATCCCGACGGCACAAAAGTCGCACGCATGCTGTCAGAGAAACGTAAAGGCTGGAATGGCGGCGAATGCTGCGGCTTGCCATCGATAACGAAAGTGGACGATGTCGCGTTCATTACGCATACGGTAGATAAAATGATTACCGATTACGGAGTCGACCGCGCCAACGTATATGGCACAGGTCATTCCAACGGCGCGATCATGACCTATCGTTTGATGTGTGAAACAAATCTGTATCGGGCGGCAGTGCCGTATTCAGGCACGCTGTCAATGAATGTGGAGACGTGCCCTGCCGCACGTGGCAAACGCATCTTGGCGATCCACGGACAAAACGATTTGAACCTGCCCGTCCAAGGCGGATATACGGTTAAAGGATTCAACAAACGCACCAATTATCGATCGCAGCAATTTACGCATGATGTGTTTACGCGTTCTGGTGCCAAGTTTCAGTCATTGATTTTGCCTGGTGCAGAACATAAACCTGAAACGTTGAATGCCGTATTACTGGCAACCGAAAACGTCACCTTGCCGCAAAAAATCGTAGCGTTTTTAGGGTTATCGGAGCAATAACCTAGCCTTATTGTTGACATGTGACCATATAGTCACCTATAATGTCTGTATGGACGATGTCTTTCGCGCATTGAATGATTCGAGTCGCCGTCAAATTCTTGATTTACTTCGGGAAAATGATGGGCAAACGTCTTCGGATCTTGAATCGAATTTCCCCGAAATGACCCGGTTCGGGGTGATGAAACACCTCAAAATCCTGGAAGGCGCGTCCCTGATTACGACCCGTAAAGCGGGGCGTTTCAAATACCACTACTTGAACCCCGTCCCGCTTCAGGAAATCGCAGATCGTTGGATTTCCCGTTTTGCAGCCCCGTGGGCCAAAAGCTTGAATGATGCCAAAACCAACCTTGAAAAGGATAATCCTATGAACCAGAACAAACCGAAACACGTCTATGTTACCGTTATCAAAACCACGCCTGAAAAATTATGGGCTGCACTGACCGATGGAAAAATCTCGCCTGCTTACTATTACGGTGCCGCCATCCAAGGCGATATGAAACCGAACAGCGAATATTCGTATGTAACACACGAAGGCCATGTTTTCGTGTCGGGTAAAATTACCGAAGCCGTACCAAACAAAAAATTGGTTACAACGTTCAAAGGTCAATGGATGCCGGGAATGGAAAACGACGCACCCTCTCGTGTAACCTATGAAATTTTACAGCAGGGCGATTGCTGTCGTTTGACGTTGGTACATGATGAATTCGACACTGAAACGGCAACCTATCAAAATACAGGCGGCGGATGGCCGGGTATTTTGTCAGGTCTCAAGACATTTTTGGAGACGGGCGCACCTTTGAATTACAATCCGATGGCGGCATAGTCTTTTCCAGTTATCGCGAAATAAAAAGCCCCCTGTCTCGGGGGCTTTTTTATGGGACGGGATGATCCACTACCCAACACGGTATACAATGCGCCAGCCCGCCCCCATATCGCGTTCGAAAATCTTGCTTGTTGGATGATGCAGATTTCAAATAATATGCATACAGTTCTTTGTAGGGCTCGCCGTGAACGGTTTCATTGGTAACAGCCCTACTACGCTTAAGGCTGATCGATTCTTTATTATTGGCAAT
>JANODM010000033.1:0-4696 GCA_031412695.1 Alphaproteobacteria bacterium | reverse complement strand
CTTGCATGACCCTGTTAACGATTCTGGTGCTAAGTGCTTGGTCCGTCGAGGCTGCATCGATTTTGGATCAGCGCAGCCGTTTTACGGTGTCCTACGGCGTCTATGGCGGTGGATTCCAGGCCTTGGCGATTGATATTTCGTATGATCTGAATAAGACGACCTATGACGCGAAAATGAAGGCCAAACCGTTCGGTGTCTTAGGTCGTTTATTGCCTTGGGCAGGTCAATATCATACGGTCGGTGCGATTCAAAAACGCAAACTTATCCCAAGCGTGCATGATCGCATCAGCGCGTGGCGCGATGATAAAAGCCATGTGATTTTATCCTATAAAAACGGCGTATTGGTATCCAAGCGCGAGATTGATGACGAACAAGGAAAAAATTCCGATAAAATCATTCCTGTCGAAAAAGAATTAAGCGTAAACACGATCGATTTGGTCACGGCGATCACCGATATGTTGGTGACGGCGACGGACACGAAACGATGCAATTATTCGCGTGAAGTGTTTGACGGTCGCCGCCGTTTCCGCCTGACGTTCAAGGACGAGAGCGTTCGTGCCATTGCCCCCAGTGCCGTCAATAGTTTTGCGGGCGAATCCAGGCTGTGCCGCATGGAATTGATTCCGTTGAAAGGTTTTACCGGCAAGCCCAGAGGCTATTACCGCATCCAAGAAGAAGCGCGCGCAAAAGGGGAATTGCCCGTTGTGTGGTTGGCGCCGGCATGGGAAAACGGCCCTGTTATTCCTGTGCGTATGCTGATCAAAAGCGAATATGGCGTGGTGTTGATGCATCTGAAGGGCATTAAAAAATGACTGCGTTCGTTTCGGTGATAACGGATGCAGGGCATGACGAAAAACTGTTGAAATATACCGGACGTTCCTTGGCAGTGCAAATGGACGCGCCGAGTTTCGAGTGGATCGTGGCAGGCGATATGAGTGCTGAGTTAACCGAGGAATTTATCGGGCTCGCGCCTACAATCACCGACACGGTGAATCATGCTTTAGACCAAGCGGTCGGCGAGTATGTATGGTTTCTAAAAGCCGGGGCGTGTCTATCGGATGCGTATGTGCTGCGCGATGTGAAAAAAAGTCTGATCATGAATACGCTGCCTGATTTGCTTTTCGGTTTGGTACGCGAAGACGGTCGCGTACAGCAAAATCCCGATTTTGCGGGTTTTTCGCGACGTATGATTGCCCCCCTTACATCGTTTTTGTTCCGTCGCCGCCTTATCGGTGATGTGCGTTTTAATGCCGACTATGTGCATGAAGCCGCGTATGATTTCACGTTACGGTTTATCGATATCGCGTCCAAGATCGCATCGACCGAACGGTTGCTAACGGATATTAATCGTGAAAATATATCACGCGAGACAGCAGCGGCAGCATTACAAGAACGCAGCGTCATTCGCGCCGAATTATTACACCAACCGAGTTGGAAAAATAAATGGATTCAAACGACGCAAACATGGTCTGATACGTTTATGTTCGCTTATCCCAAAACCTATCGATTCTTGCGTAATTGTTTTTCACCCGTACCGAGGCAACGTTCTGCTCCGGTGATTAAAAGCGCTTATCGCGGAATTTTTTTCAAAAGACGCTAGCGTTTCAAAACATCTGTCAAGAGCGCGTCGAATTGTGCGATTCCTTTGTCAAAGGAAATGCTTTCAGCAGCTTTTAGCGCATTGTCTTGCGCTGTTTGATACAGATTAGGTTGCGTTGCGTATTCGATGATCGCTTCGGCTAATTGGAATTTTGCGTGTTGATCGGTCGGGTCGATGACGCGGCCTGCGTCGAATTTTTCGATCAATTGCGCCTGGGATCCTTTTTTCGATCCGATCAATATGCACGGACGCGCCAAACCTAACGCCGAGTTGATCTTGGACGGCGCAACTAATCCTGTCGCTTCCGGGATCATCAGGGCTACATGTAGGTCGCCTGCTTGTAACATATCCATGAATTTATCACGCGGCTGGGCGCGAATGAAATGTACATTGGTCAACATCATGGATTCGATTTTATCACGAACGGCTGTAAATTTGATGCCATCGCCTGCCAGAATAAAGCGGATCGGATGAGGCGATTGATGCACGATTTTAATTGCATCAATCAACGGGTCGAAATCATGCACATAGCCGAAATTCCCCGAATACAAAACCGTGAACATCCCCTCAAGGATAAACGGATTTTCCGATGAATGACGTGTCGGCTTGGTTTTATCGATATGCGCCGCGGATACATCGGGCCAATTTGGAATCACGGAAATACTGGCATCCGGAATGCCTTCGGACCGCAACAAGGACGCGGTGTCGTCGCCTAAGGTCACGATGCGGTCATGGCGTTTCAGCGCCCAGTGGGAATAGGCTTGTAGGATGGATTGAACCAGGGGCAACCGAAAGCCCATCACGGGAAATAGATGCGGATACAAATCATGTATCCAATGTACGGTTTTTGTTTTCTTGAAAATTGACAACCATGCCGTAATCAGCACCGACATCGGCGGATCCGTGATGGTGATCGTGATATCATAGGTCGGCAAAAACAAGGCGCGCAACGAAAAAACTTTGAGCCAAAAAATATGTTGCAATAGGGTCGGTTTTTTATCGTCCGATCCGAACGGCAGACGCAGCAATGTAATATTTTTGTGCAAATTGCTTGGCGCAGTGCCGCGACCTTTATTGGTGAGGACAGAAATTTTCCAACCTTCGGCAGCTAAGCCTTGGCACAATTCCATCAACCGTAAACCGGATGCGCCTGAATCAGGCGGAAACACGCGGTTGATAAAAAGAAGATGGCCTTTGTCGATCATGCCTTGCGGTCCCGGCGTTGCAACAGTGAAGAGGTAAATTTACAACTCACCATAGCCGCGAACCGTGTTCTTTTGAAGCACCTGTTTTTAAAGCCTAGACTTCTTCGTGTAGCACGTTTTCCACATGACGCTCTTCCTGCGCCAAATGGGCCGGGTCTTGGGATGCGATGCGCTTCTTGTTGATGAAATTGACGACATAGTACAGCACAGTAAACAATCCGACCGCTAAAGTCAGGCTGTAGACCGTGACGACAGCTGTGCCGATGATCGTGAAGAAATCCAAGGCACTTGGGCGGTCCGCTTTACGTGTGATGAATTTCCAAATCGGTTCTTTGTCACACACATTCCAGCCCACGCGCATCAGAATCCCGATAAACACGGCTTGCGGGATCAGGGCCAGCCAGGATTGGAACATCAGCATCTCAATAATGACGAAAACGCCGACCATGATACCGGCCAGGCGCAATGTCGCGCCTTCTTTAGTCATCAGAACCGAACGGATACTGGCTTGGGTGCCGGGAACGCCGCCAATGAAACCGACGGCTGTGTTGGCAATCCCTTGGGCCATCAATTCTTTGTTTCGTTTCGTGGTTTCGCCGCGCAGACGATCAACAATCAGCGCCACCATCAACGTGTCCAAATAACAAATCAGCGCAAATTCCAAACCGCCCGGTACGGCTTTGCGGATGGTTTCCCAGCTTACGTTTTGCGGGACTTGCGCTTTGATCATATCGATAAAGCCGTCAAGTCCGGGGATGGTTGCGCCTACCGATACGTTTTGAATCGTAAAGCCCAAACCGATTGACACCGCACTGGCGACCAAAATCGCAACGAGTGTGCCCGGGATTACGCGCGCCACATGCGCCGAGATTTTTTTCATCAACGGAAACGTATAAATCGTCAGCAAAATTGTGAGGATCACGACCGAAAGATTTTGCCACAACGGGCCCGTCAACGCGGTTTGACCGATACCGAATAACAATTTGCCTTGGCCGATCCAGATGATCAGGGAAATCCCCGTCATGAATCCCGAAATTACCGAGTCAGGGACGTAAGAAATGAGAAATCCGGTGCGGAACAAGGCCATCAACAACAAAAATCCGCCGCACATAAAGCACACCAGATTCAAGAAATGATCCGGTGTCACGCCACCCAAAGATGTTGGGTCGGCGGCGTATTGCGTAGTAGTTGCAGCAAACATCACCGCCATGATGGCGGCCATCGGCGCGACGGGTCCTGAACATTGGACGCGTGTACCACCCAAAGCGCCCGTGATGATGGCGATCAAACCGGCGGAGAACATGCCTGCAAAGGCTCCGCGACCTGACAAGACGCCAAAGGCCGCACCCAAAGACAGCGCGATAAAGCTGACGGTCAGGGCGACCAATAAATTATGGACCAGTTCGAGGCCGAAATTTGCGTGAACGGGAAACTCTTGTTTTCTGACTTCAGCGGCACTATGTGACATTCGGACCTCTTTTAAAGTGTGTCCTGGTTATAAAATACAATATTTTTGTAGTCAAGTGAATAATTTAGTATACAAACGTATATTGAATTGACGCAATCATGTTGACAAACACGTTTAAATCGGTATATATTCTGCCAAATAAAGATAAATATATCTAATTATGAATATTACACTGAGCAAAACAAGACCTACGCGCCCACATATGCCGCCTATTTCATTTAAGGAGACATGGCCATGGCCTTTGAGAAACTGATTAACGGATTTCGCGTCTTCAAGGCGAATTACATTGCCGGCAATTCATCCGCGCTTTTTGAAAAACTGGTCACGGAAGGTCAGACTCCTGCGACGCTTGTCATTGCGTGTTCCGACAGTCGCATTGACCCTGCCATTTTAACCAATGCCGCCCCTGGTGATTTATTTTCC
>JANODM010000032.1:0-3829 GCA_031412695.1 Alphaproteobacteria bacterium | reverse complement strand
GGGATTGAGCTTTTCGAGATCGTTCGGCCGGGTGTCGTTGACCATGCAATAGAGGCCGGACTTCGGCAACCGGGCAATCACGTCCAGCAAGGTGGCCGATGCAGAAATTGATCCTGTTGATCCTGCGGCAATAACGCGATGTTGGGGTGGATTTTGTCGTAAACTATCAGCTTTCTTCTTAAGTAAAATATTGCGGCGATAAGCGGGGTCGACTTGATTTCGTTCAGCCAAGATCAACGGCCAGGCTTCCATCACGATTTTAAAAAAATCGACAGTGATTTTCCAATGCTCCGCTAAATCGCCTGAAACTAAGGTGTCGATTTTTTTCAAATCAACGTCCTCGGTGTGGGCGCGATCGATAAGCGATGCGAAATCGGCGGCAAGCGAAAAGGCTTCGGTAACGGATAAATTTAAATCCCCACGTTTCAGTATAAGCTGCATCAACAGGATTTGGCGTTCCAGTGTCGGAATTGCCGGCTGCAAATATGGATCTTCGTCCAAGATAAACGGATCCGTTTCCAATAAATCGTCATCATCAATGTCGCCCAAAGGAGTCATGCGCGGTAAAATAGTGGCTTGACCGTGACTAACTTCTAAAAAGGTTTCTGCAAGGCTGCGACACGAACGACGATTGGGCAAATAAATTTCAACATCACTCAATGCCAGTAAATCATGTTGATACTCGTCCCATAACGATTGAGCCAGGACTTTGGCAAAAGGCAATCCAGGGGGGATCGTATAGACGGTCGGTAAACTCAACATCCATTAATCCGACAAAAGACGATTGATGGTAATGTAATCCTGAACCGTGTTCACGTAGAACCAATCACCTTGGTGCAATAATCCGTGAAAGCGTTTATTCCGGCTGGCCTCATCCAATACGGTGGTAATCGGAAAAGCGCCATCCGACATTTTGTTAAAAGCACGCGGATGGATAAGATAAAGACCTGTTCCGACAATCGGGGCTTCTCGGCTGGAACCTGCACGTTTCAAACGGTAATTCGCATCTTCCAGGATGTAATCACCTTTGCCTTTGAACCAATCCAATGTGTCGCGGTCTAGCACCAATACCAATACATCCATTGTTTCGTCATTCCAATGTTCGGCTAATCGTTCCAAAGCGCGCGTTGCTTTGTTGTTCCAGATGACATTACTGAACAGAAGGAAAAAAGGACTTCCGGCCATGTGCGGTAAAGCATTTTGTGTCGCTCCGCCTGTGCCCGATAATTCTTCTTCTAGGATAAAATTGATTTTGGGCAAATCACGCTGATTTAAATGATCGCGCAACCGTTCGGATCGATAAAAACTATTGATCGTCACATCGTTCACGCCTGCTTCGGTCAACTGGTCTAATGACCAATCAATCAAAGCTTTGCCGCCGATGTTTAAAAGCGGCTTGGGGGTTTCGTCCGTGTAGGGGCGCAACCTTTTGCCCAAACCCGCAGCAAGAACCATTGCCTTCGCGGGCATGAATATGCTCATTGTAATTAACCTTTATAAAGCCGATTTTTCCAATCGGTCCAACCATGTTTGATTGCCACCATAGTGTAGAAGGCGCGACCCGTCGGGGCAAGTCTCGAGGGATATTTCCAGTGCGTCCGATACGGTCAAGGGCGGCAGTCTTTCGGACCATTCCACCAATGTAATGCCATCAAGTAATCCGTCATCCCAACCTAACTCGATCAATCCCGGTAAATCGTTATCTTTCAAACGGTATAAATCGTAATGATAAACTGTTGCTTTAAGGGTTGGATAGGTCTGCACCAGCGTAAAAGTCGGGCTGACGACCGTTGTTTCAGTGGTGGTGAGGGCGTGGATCAGGCCGCGAATAAAGGTTGTTTTACCGACCCCCAGATCGCCGAAAAACAACAGCACGTCGCCCTTTTTTAACAGAGGTGCCAAGGCCGCGCCGCGTGAGGCGGTGCTTGCAGCATCAGGGCAGGTAAAGCTATAGTCGGCCATTATTCTTATTTAATAGGGGCCGGTCATGGCTGCAAGCCATCATTCGACAGATATCATCATTATTGGGGCTGGACCCGTTGGCCTTTTTGCCGCTTTTCAATGCGGTATGTTAGATATGAAATGCCATGTCGTGGACACGTTGGATATGATCGGCGGGCAGTGCACAGCGTTGTATCCCGAGAAGCCGATCTATGACATCCCCGCCTGGCCATCCATCACAGGCGAAAAGCTGATTGAACAACTCCAAGCCCAAGCCGATCCATTTAAACCGAGGTATCATTTGGGCCAACAAGTCGTAGCCGTCACCAAAACGGCCCAAGGCTGGACAGTCAAAACCGATAAAGAAACTACGATAGATTCTAAAACCATCTTTATTGCAGGTGGAGCCGGGTCATTCGGCCCCAACCGCCCGCCGTTAAAAGGCTTGGAAGAATATGAAGGGAAATCAGTTTTCTATTACGTGCGCAAACGCGATGATTTCAAAGGCAAAAAATTGGTGATTGCAGGCGGTGGCGATTCAGCCGTCGATTGGGCTGTTTCTTTGGCGGATATCGCAACCCATATTACGGTCGTGCATCGTCGAGACGAGTTTCGTGCCGCACCTGATTCCGTTCGAAAATTACATGATCTGGTCAAAGCCGGAAAAATCACCTTGGCTATTCCATACCAGTTAAGTGGATTAAGCGGTACAAATGGCCAATTAAACCAAGTCTTAGTCAAAACATTGCAAGGCGACGAAAAAGCTTTGGACGCTGATGTTTTGTTACCGTTTTACGGTTTGGCGATGAATTTGGGACCCATAGCCGAGTGGGGCTTTGATCTGCACAAGCATCAAATCAACGTCAATCCTGCGACATGCGAAACTAATCAACCCGGTATTTTCGTCGTGGGCGACATGGCACATTATGCAGGTAAATTAAAACTGATCCTGCAAGGTTTTTCCGAAGTCGCCATGGCCGCACATGCCGCACATCATTACGTGCATCCAGACAAAATTCTGAATTTTACGCACTCGACCGACAAAGGCGTGCCAGTTTAAGTTTGCGCTCTAGAACTTTTTCGGTGCGGGGTCGATCACGACGGCCCGACCTTGACGCAATTCCAATACCGCAAGGCCACGCTCGACAAGACCATCTGGACGGAAACGGAAAATACCGTCCAACCCTGCAAAGCCTGCAGGATTCGTGATGCTGGCGCGGTCATAAGCGGGCGTGCCATTCTCATTCAGTCCTTTGATCGCCAACGCAGCAGCCAATGCCGTCGCATCATATGCCAAAGATGCCAGACGCGGAGCAGGCGCACCGTAAGTCTCGCGATATTGCGCATTGAAAGACGTGCGCAATGAAGGGTCGGATGAGGCATACCAACCACCTGGCAATAACGCCGCGGCTTGGGGTGAATCATCCCACAAGCCTGTGCCCAAAATTCGCGTTTGACGTAAACCCATATCCTGTTGGCGCAATAAGGTTGCGATCTGGCTCAACTGCGAACCGCCGACAGGCAACAACAAAGCATCAATGGTTTGCATCGAGCCTGGCTGTTGCGATTGCGACATGTTTTGAATCGCTAGAGACAGACTTTGGTTGCTCGAGCTGAAAATATAGCTGTTCGGCGGTTTGGCATTTTGACGCTGTAATTCGTTTTTCAACGTACCGTTCACCGCCATACCATAGGGCGTTTCGGGAACGAGAGCCGCAAAGTTTTTTGCTCCGCGTTTGTCGGCATAGTCAACGACACGCGATACTTGCCCGAAAGGCTGGAAACCCATGATGTAGGTAGTTGGCGCAACGGCTGTCCAGTCGGTTGAAAACGCTAGAACAGGTATATTACGCTCAGCTGCAATCGGGGACACGGCTTTGACATCTTG
>JANODM010000031.1:0-19803 GCA_031412695.1 Alphaproteobacteria bacterium | reverse complement strand
TCAAAGATTTCAGCGTCAGCTGATTCTGTGTCAAACGGTTCAATTGCTTGGCCATCACTTCGCCTTTTTGCGTTTTGACGACGACACGGTCGCCGCGACGTAAATTTTCAGCCGAAGGCGACACGATCAAGATATCACCGTCCCGATAGAGCGGCTCCATACTGGTGCCACTGACTTCAAGCGCGTAAATGCTGGGGTCGTCCATCTTGGGGAAATCGATCATCTCCCATCCCGCACCCGCCGGAAATCCGGCATCGTCGAAATAGCCCGCCTGGCCCGCTTGCGCACAACCGATCAACGGAATTTTAGAAAAAATACCTTTAGGACGTGCGCCTGATTCGTTCGCCGCACCGACATTGCCACTTAAATAATCCGGCAAACGGTCGAATTCCTCACCTGTGACGTGAAAAATTTTCGCCAATGTCTCAGTAGACGGCCAACGCGGACGTCCGTCGGATGTGGCGCGCTTGCTTGGGTTGAACGATGTCGGGTCCAAGCCCGCCAATTTCGCCAAACCCGATGCCGAAAGACCATGGCTTTCCGCCAATAGATCAATGGCCCGCCAGATGTCGTTATGTTTCAAACCCATTGTTTGCTCCGCCTCCTCGGATGAAGACCTGCATACCTACGCATGAAAGCCTTCAGTTTAGGAATTAATTCAATTTCCCTCTTGACGTAGGAATAAATTCATAGTAAGAAGGATTAAGTTCAGGATAAACCGTTTTCGAAAGGAATACAAGTCTAAAATGACTCTTATACATCAAAATTCCTCCCGACCTTGTCCTGAACCGTCTTCCAGGCTTTGGGCCGATCCTCAAAATGACAAATGGTTACGCGGGACTCAGCCGTTTGCCGATGCTGAAACGGCATGGTTCTGGTGTCTCGAAACCTCGGAAGCTGTCCATAGCGGCGCACGTTTGCGCGCGGGGATGGGTGCTGTGGCTCGCCCGTGCGAGCCGGTCGATATCCAAAATGTGGTTTTACGACTTGTGCGCCAGCAGCTTTTGAACACAGCCCATCTCCGCGCCCTTTCACTTTACGGCAAGCAACAGCTTCGCCCGAAAAACCGCGATCACTATACGATTTGGCAACAAGCCATGAACCGCATGACGCCGATTTTACAACGAAAGGGAATTATTCAATGACCAAGCTTTTGAAAAAAGAAACATCCGAATTCCAACGCACACTGGATATCCAAACGCCCGAGCCGCAAGAAGCCTGGGTTGTGTTTTCGGGTGAAGCGGAACTCTGGTGGTTGAAAATGCTGAAACCGGGGTTTCGTCATTGCTTTGTTGTTGCACGTGACGACAAGCATTGGATCGTTCTGGATCCGCTTAGCCCGCATTTGGAAATGGCCGTCTTACCCCTTCCCCGCAGTTTTGATTTGCCGAATTGGCTTCATAATCAAAACTTGAAAGTCATGTGTGCTCCGATCAAACGCGGCCTTACCAAAGCCGCTCCATCCAATCTTTTCAGTTGCGTCGAAGTCATCAAACGCTTTTTGGGCATTCATGTCCGCAGCATTTTGACCCCGTGGCAACTTTACCGCTTTTTAGAAAAGGAATGTGTTTCTCATGGGTAAAATTCTGTCTAAACCTAAAATGCCCGATCTGCCCGTTTTCACGCCGACCCCTGTCGTTGAAGAACCGCCTGCGCCTGATCCCGAAATCGCAGCCGCCGCGCAACGCGAACAAGATGTATTAAATCGTCGTCGCGGACGTATTGGCACGATCACCACATCGTTTCGAGGCGTGTTGAACGACTCCGCTTTCACCCCTACGCGCAAAACGCTGCTCGGAGAATAATCATGACAAACGGAATGACGGCTCGCCCGGCTTCACCGCCGGTGGCGGATCTGCTTGCGCGTTTTCGCGTGGCGCAAACCTTGCGACAGCCGATGGAAACAATTTGGCGCGATTGCACCGATTATACGCTTGCCTATCGTCAGGAAAATGGCATGGCCATTCGTAACACAAAATTGTTTGACGAAACGGCAGGCGACGCGGTTGATCAATTAGCCTCGTCGTTATTGGCGCAATTGACACCGCCCTGGTCGTCATGGATCGCCATTGCACCCGGGCCTGCCCTAAGCGATGCCGAGTCCGCTTCGATTGCGCCGATCTTGCGTGAAACAAATGAGATTCTGCAAGGTCATTTCGACCGCAGCAATTTCGCTGTTGAAATGCATCAAGCGTTTTTGGATGTCGTGACTTTTGGTACGGCGTGTTTACGGTTTGATGAAACCAACCCCGGCGATTTATCGGCGTTTCATTTCCAAGCCTTACCTCTTCGTCATATCGCTTTTCTGGATTCATCCAAAGGTCAACTCGACGCGGTGTTTTACCGTCTGTCGTTAAGCCGCGATGATATCTTAGACCGTTTTCCACAGGCTACTGAATACTTGAAGGAAAAAAACAGTGACGAACGCTATAGCGTTCTTTATGCCGTCACACCGCAAGGACAAGGCGGTTATACGTTGAGTTTTATTTTGGAACCCGACGATAGCGATCCGTTTTTATTGGAACAAATCAAATCCGACACCTCGCCCTTTGTCGCATTTCGCTGGCAAAAGTCCGCCGGTGATATTTACGGCCGTTCGCCAGTTATGAAAGCTTTGCCCGATATTAAAACGGCCAATAAAGTCGTCGAATTGATTTTGAAAAATGCGTCCATTGCGGTCACGGGTATTTGGCTGGCCGATGATGACGGCGTTCTCAATTCCGCCAATATCAAATTGACGCCGGGCGCGATTATCCCCAAAGCGGTTGGTTCTGCAGGTCTAACCCCGCTCAAAATGCCGGGCAGTTTCGATGTCTCGCAATTGGTGCTGATGGTTTGGATGCGGCTGCCACGGCTATATCGCTGCTGCCCTCGCCGCATGTGACGGGCAAACATTACTTTATCCAGGAGGATGTCTTACATGATTGATTTTATTCCCGACCATTTAAGGTGGTGGATTGCCGCCGTCGATGTGCCGTTGATTGCTGCGTTTATCGCTGCCTTCACGCAATTCCGCAACACCGTTACACGCCAAGTAGACGATATCCGCGAGCGTTTCACCGCGTATAAACTGGAAGTCGCTCAAAGCTATGCGTCGATCAACCATGTCAAAGATTTAGAATCGCGTTTGATCGCGCATCTTCTTCGTATCGAAACCAAATTAGACAATACCGCCCTCAAAGCTCACGCCATCTATGTCAGCCCGCATCATTCAAAAGGAGACGCGCCATGATTTACCGCCGCCAATTAAAACCCGAAACTTCTCAAAGTTTGAATGCCGCTATCAAATCAGGCGGGCCGAACGATACCGGACGCACCATCGATATCTTGGCGCGAACGATATGGGGCGAAGCACGCGGCGAGTCGTTGCACGGCAAAGAGGCCGTCGCGAATGTCATTCTCAACCGCGTACGCAAAGCCAAGACGTCAGGTCGTTTTTGGTGGGGTAATACAATCGAGGAAGTATGTCTTAAATCCTATCAGTTTTCCTGTTGGAATGAGAATGACGTAAACTATCGCAAGCTTCTGGCCGTCGATCACGAGGATCCGAATTTTGCCGTGTGTTTGCGCATCGCACGTCGCGCCGTTAACGGCTTGATCGAAGATCGTACCGGCGTTGCCGATCATTATCACGCAATCGGCATCAACCCGAAATGGACCGAAGGCCTCGTGCCCACGACCGAAATCGGTAATCATATTTTTTATCACCTGGAAGACTAGAGAAAGAAGGACACTATGCTGCCTGCTCTTTTAGCTCGTATCGGCTTGCCGGTATTGATTTCGTCCGTGACAGGTGCGTTGGAAAAAATAATCAACCCGATCGCCAAATCGGCTGCGGACGCCCTGCGCCAAGTCAATGACGCTGTTGCCAAAGGGGCGATCTCGTTGGACGAGATCAAAGAAAGCAATCGGCATTTGGAAAAAATCAACGAGTTGGAATCGGATGAATTCAAAACACAGATCGAGCAGATCAACGCATCCTTACGTGCTGAGATCGCATCGCAAGACATTTATGTACGCCGCATGCGTCCCACATTCGGATATATTATCGCTTTCACGTGGGCTGCACAAATGTTTGCGGTTGCGGCCGTTATCCTGGATAATCCCGACAAGGCGGACATGGTGATGAACGCGATGGCGCAATTGGACACGATCTGGACGGTCGGTTTGTCGGTGCTTGGAATTTACGTGTACAAGCGTAGCGGTGAAAAGAAAAACTAATCTTCCGCGAAACCGCTTAATCCTGAATCAGGTTCCTGCGCGTAGCCGTCCAAACGCCCCAACGAAACAAAATACGCATAGAGTTTGGCTAATTTATCCGCATCCTCGCCCGTCAGTTGCGCAACATAGCGCAGCATCTCAAGCGGCGGCGTTTCAGGCAATACGGCTACGGCCGTCTCGGAAAAACCTTCGACTTCGGCCAAAGCGCGCTCATAAGGCGATAACGCACGCTTAGTCATGCGAACACCTGTCTTTACATACGGTCTTAATACAATCCATGGTTTAAATATGACAAAAGCCAAGCCGTAATGCAAGGACTTTTTTCGCCTCTTGTGTTACAGGCCGAAAATCACTCTTTTTCCACCCCTTTCTCCCCCCATTTCCAGCCACTGAGGCTTGCTGCAAACCTACGGTTTTGCTAGGGTGGGAGGCTTTTTTAAAACATCTATCAGAAACGCATCATGACAACCGACAACACCACTTCAAACGCCCCTGTTCAGGCCCATATCAGCATCGAATCCGAGATGCAGCGCAGCTATTTGGACTATGCCATGTCGGTCATCGTGTCCCGCGCCTTGCCGGATGTCCGCGACGGCCTCAAGCCCGTGCATCGCCGTATTTTATACGCGATGAAAGAAGGTGGCTATGACAGCGGCAAACCGTTCAAGAAATCGGCGCGTATCGTCGGTGACGTCATGGGTAAATACCACCCGCATGGCGATAGTGCGATTTACGACGCCATGGTCCGTATGGCGCAAGACTTTTCCATGCGCTTGCCCCTTATCGATGGTCAAGGAAACTTTGGTTCCATGGATGACGATCCGGCCGCGGCGATGCGTTACACCGAAGCGCGTCTGGCGAAATCCGCCGAGATTAATTTGGAAGACATCGACAAAGACACTGTTGATTTCCAACCGAACTATGACGAATCTGAATCCGAACCCAAAGTCTTGCCATCACGTTTTCCGAATTTGCTGGTCAACGGCGCGAACGGTATCGCGGTCGGTATGGCGACGAATATTCCGCCGCATAATTTGGGCGAAGTGATCGATGGCTGTTTGGCGTATATCGAAAACCCCGCCATCAGCAACGATCAGATGATGGCGATTATCCCCGGGCCCGATTTCCCGACTGGTGGCCAGATCCTGGGGCGTGGCGGCGCGTATCAAATGTATTCGGTTGGGCGCGGGTCGATCCGTATGCGCGGGCGTACAAACTTTGAGGAAATCCGCAAAGACAAAAATGCCATCATCATCACGGAAATTCCGTACCAGGTGAATAAACGTACGCTGATTGAACGTATTGCCGAATGCGTGAATGAGAAAATCATCGAAGGTATTACCGATATCCGCGACGAATCCGATCAATCAGGTGTCCGCGTCGTAATCGAATTGCATCGCAATGCGCAACCCGATGTCGTCTTGAACCAATTATACAAATTTACGGCGCTGCAAACGTCGTTTGGCGCGAACATGCTGGCCTTGCACAAAGGCCGCCCCGAGCGTTTGACGTTGCGCGATTTCATCTCGGCCTTCATCGAGTTCCGCGAAGAAACCATCGTTCGCCGTACGAAATACGAATTAAGAAAAGCGCGCGAACGTGCCCATGTCTTGATCGGTTTGGCTGTCGCAGTCGCCAATATCGACGCGGTTATCGCGTTAATCCGCGCCGCATCCAACCCAGAAATCGCCCGCGAGCAATTAATGGCGAAGGATTGGGATGCATCGACGATTCAACCGCTTTTGCAACGCATGAAAGCGCAAGATAACACCGAAAAACCTGGCACATATCGCCTATCTGAGATTCAAGCCAAAGCGATTTTGGATTTGCGCTTGCACCGTTTGACAGGACTTGAGCGTGAAAAAATCGCCGATGACTTAGACAATGTCGTCAAAGCCATCGAAGGATTCTTATATATTTTGAACAACCGTCCTGCGTTGTTCGACGTGATGAAAGGCGAATTAATCTCGGCACGCGATCAATTCGCAACGCCGCGCCGCACGGAGATCCTGGACGTCGAAGCCGACGAAGACATGGAAGATTTAATTCCGCGCGAAGATATGGTCGTTACCATCTCGCATGCGGGCTATATCAAACGCGTACCATTAGCCACGTATCGTGCGCAAAAACGCGGCGGCAAAGGCCGTATGGGCATCGACCTCAAGGACGATGACGCGGTTATCGATTTGTATGTCGCCAACACGCATACGACGTTGTTGTTCTTTACCACCAAAGGCATCGTCCACTCCCTCAAAGTCTATAAATTACCGCTCGGTAATCCGCAAGCCAGAGGCAAAGCGATGATCAATTTGCTGCCGTTGTCGCAAGATGAAAAAATCAGCGTCATCATGCCCATGCCCGATGTCATCGAAGGCACCGAAGCCGATGCGTTGAACATCTTGTTCGCAACATCACACGGTACCGTGCGCCGCAACCGTCTCGAGGATTTCAGCAATATCCGTTCGAACGGATTGATCGCGATGAAATTGGGTGAGGATGAAAAACTGATCGCCGTCAAAACAGCGATGGATCACGAAGATGTGTTGATGGTCAGCAAATTCGGTAAAGCCATCCGCTTCCCCGTCTCTGATTTGCGCGTCTTTGCCGGGCGAACCTCGACGGGTGTTCGCGGCCTTGCTTTGGCCGATAAAGACGAAATCATGTCGATGTCGATCGTGACGGGTTCCACCGCCAGCATCGAAGACCGCGACGTGTATTTGAAACTGGCCGGAACGGAACGTCGTTTGCAAGACGAACACAAAGAATTATTGTTCGAACAACTCTGCATCGAAGCAGGCGCTTCCATGCGTGAAGAACTGTACAATCAACTGAAAACCGAAGAACAATTTATTCTGACGATTTCGGATCGCGGTTTCGGTAAACGCACCTCATGCTATGAATACCGCCAAGCCAATCGCGGTGGTCAGGGCATCGCAGTGATGGCCGTTACGGATAAAACAGGCAATATGGTCGCCGCCTATCCGATTTCGGATAACGAGCAAATCATGTTGGTATCCGATCAAGGTCAATTAATCCGTATGCCCGTGCATGACATCCGTATCGCAGGCCGTGCCACGCAAGGCGTAACATTGTTCCGCGTTGCGGGCAATGAACATGTCGTCTCGGTTGCAACCTTACGCGACGACAGCGAAATGGTCGTCACCGCATCCGATGTCGTGATCGATGGTGAGAGCACGGATGTGACGGAGCCGACAGAAGAGTAACATGAACCGTTTCACCGCCCGCAAAGCCGAAGACCGCGATGTCGATGCGATTGTGCACATTCAACGCGTTGCCGTCGAAAAAGCCTGGGCTCCGATCATCAAAGAAAACTTTGACGTATTTTTGCGTGAAAAATTCGACCCCGAAACCCAAACCAAAAAATACGCCGAGCGTATTCATGACCCCGCGCGCATTCTGGTTGTCGTCGAAACCGCCGATCCTGCGAACCAACAAGTGGTTGGTTTCGGCGGCGCACAACAACACAAAGCGGGTGATCAACCCTTAGGGTTCGAATATCAAGGCAAAGGTTTTTACCTCGACCCCGCTTTTGAAGGCACCGGCGCCAGCCTGATTTTAGGTCAAGGCCTGATGGCCGAACTTCACGCCCGCAATGTCAAAAGCATTTGCGGGTGGTGTTTGGCCGATAACCGCATGGCGCGGAATTTTTATGAGAAACGCGGTGGGAAATTGATTACCGATGCCATTGCTCCGCCTGATTACGCCATCGCACCGCATGTCGCGTATGGATGGGTGTTTTAGGGTCTTTCAAATTGTCATTCCGAATGAGCGCAGCGAAGAGGAATCTTTGGCGCACTGTGGAGAAAAGATCCCTCGTCGGCTTCACCTCGCTCGGGATGACAGTATAGAAAAAGATGGCGGGTCGATGCCCGCCATGACGACCTACCTCCACAACCCCTCACCCCAACCCTCTCCCTAAAGGAGAGGGGGTCAATTCGCATACCCTCCTCATTAACATTATGACAATATAATCTCGTGCCCACTCCGGCGTTTTTTTCCTTGCTTTCAGGGGTAAAACCCGTCTATAAGTCCCTCCTCGGCCATCTGGCAGTCTTTCGATGAATCACCTGATTCTGCACAAGAAGAAAGACCGGCATGCCTCGATGGCTCAATACAAAACCTTGAAAAGGAACAGAAAATGCCAAAACTCAAGACCAAAAGCGCTGCTAAAAAGCGCTTTAAGGTGACAGCCACAGGCAAAGTAAAAGGCAAAGCCGCCTTTACCCGTCACATGATGCGCAACAAATCCACCAAAATGAAACGCAAAGCCCGCGGCACGATGGTGTTGTTTGCTGCTGATGCCATGAAAATTCTGGTGAATTACATGCCGTATATGCGCCGCAAAGCCCGCAAGCCAAAAGCGCGCACGATCATCACCGCAAACGTGGAGGCCTAAACCATGGCACGCACCAAAGGGGGCCCACGCGCCCACGCCCGTCACAAGAAAATTCTGAAACTGGCCAAAGGCTATCGTAACCGTAACGGATCTTGCTATCGCGTCGCTCGTCAGCGCGCGGAAAAAGGTTTGCAATACGCGTATCGCGACCGCCGCAACAAGAAACGCGAAATCCGCAGCCTGTGGATTATGCGCATCAACGCCGCCTGCCGTCAAAACGGTACGACGTACTCGAAATTTATGGGTGCGTTCTTGAAATCAGGCCTTGGCTTTGACCGCAAGATCTTGGCGCATTTGGCGATGAACGATGAACCCGCTTTCAAAGCGATCTTCGATCAAGTCGCATCGACAATGCCAAAGCAAGAGAATAAAAAGAAATCGGCTTAATCGGTTTCAAACAATAAGAATTAAAAAACCCCAGTATGATGCCGGGGTTTTTATTTTACCCAAACAAATCCGCCATCACTTGTTCTTCCACATACACATCCCTCACCTTTAAACCCGTCAGTTCACGCAAAGCAATCGCGGTAAAACGGCGGTGACAGGTGGCGGGGTCGCGCTCGAAACATAGCAAACAAATGCGGCTGTCTTTTGCCATCTGCGCGGCTATGTTCAATTCGGCGATGGCATTGGGTGTTTTCAGATGCGTTTGATACATCGCCTCATAACTCCACCCTTTTTCGTGGGCTATATTCTTGCCCTTTTCAGGATTTCCCATATGGCGAAAATGCATATAACTAATGCCCGCATCGCTCAACGCAACACTAAGCGGTGTTTTTGAAAAGCCGGGTTTGCGCGAAAATGGAATGGCGCGCACATCGATAATTGTGTCGATATCTTCGCGTTTCAATGCGCGGATAAACGCGTCAATCGTTGCGCCTTCATAGCCGATAGTGGCGATGACCCGTGTCATAAAACCAATCCGTTTCACTTCCTACATGATAAGGGTGCAGTCAATTATTTCGATTCTGGTTAGGGTGGCGGCGAAATTCCATCGGGCTGACATGGTTGCTGCCGTCGATATCCATTTCGTTGAAACGGGACGGTGGATACGCCACAGCCATTTCCGCACGCGACAAGCCGCGATCGTGATTGACGTCCAGGCGATAATACTCGTCACCGAATTCACCCGTTGTACCGCACGCGTTCAAAAAACCGACGCATCCAATAATCATTAAACGCGTCAGTTTCATAGCATTACTCGCTTAAATGTTGGTTCGGATAGCGATGGAATTCGATTTGCTTTACTGTGCCGCTGCCGTCGATATCCATTTTGCGCCATTCATTTGCGCCGTAAACAGGCACAACTTCTTCACGCGTCAATACCAAATCGCCGTTGACATCCATCTCGTTGAAATTGGCAACGGTTGGCGTCATGCCCGCACATCCTGTGACACAAGCTGCCACAACAACAAGCATCATCGCCGCTAGAGAGATTTTTTTCATTATTCTGCTCCTTGATTTTTTCGTTTGTAAAAAACCCCGCTATCATAGCGAGGCTTTTCACATGCCGTCAAATAACAAAACGGTCAAACGCGATTAGTCATCATCCGATTCGTCGGTGTTAGTGCCGGACTTGTCGTGATCTTTGTGCTCTTTTTTCCACTTGGCTTTGGCGGCATCGTATTCAGCTTGGCTGATCGATCCGTCGCTGTTGGTATCCATAGCTGAAAAGCTTTTTTCGTGGTTGTGCGAAAAAGCGATGCTGGGCATACCCAATATGGTTACGATGCCTGCCGCGATAAGTAACTTACGCATGATGTGTCTCCTGTGATCCAAGGTGATGAGCCGAAACTTTGGAGGGTAACGTATCAAGCATCCATGCGGAAAAACCGCGTATCTTATCAAGATTTTTTGATAATTTTTATCGTGCCTTGATAGCGCGACACGCATCGGAACAATAGATCACCATATCCCAATTTTTTTCCCATTTTTTACGCCACGAAAATGGACGGCCGCATGCGATGCATGTTTTTTCGGGCAGATCTTTTTTTGAAACGGTTTTGCCTTGTTTATTTTTCATGACGGCTCCATCCCGACCTTAGACAAATCGTTCAGAGCTGTCCAGTATTACGCTATTTATATGATTTAAAACTATTTTCTTAATAGCGAATTTATGCGCTGCCTAACATTCTTGGTAATCGTTAGTTGCTTTATTTTCAAACTATTTTCAGGCGGAGATCGCTATGCGTACATCCTATCTTTGTGTTTTTTGCATTCTTTTATATTCCGGTTTTGCGATCACGGCATGCGGCACCCATCCTGCCGTCGAAGCATCGACCGTCACCACAACTGAAGGTCAAGCCTTGATGGATTTGCAAGCCGCGCGCAATTCAGGGGCCATCGATCAAGACGAATACGAAGATCAAAAAGAAGAGATTTTGGATCGTTACGACGACTAAGCCGCGTCTTAAACAGGTCCGTTTAAATACGCCAATTCGGGATCGACGAATAAGCCGTCATCAATAATAACGTGATCATCCAACACCATTCGGCCCTGCTTGCCGTACAGCATCGTCGTAATATCCCAATGGATTTTACTGCGGTTCCCGTTATCAACATTTACGGGTGTGCCCAGATAATCTTTGAACTCATACGCACGGCCCAAGGCGATATGAAAGCTGCCACCGATTTTTTCGACCATCAACGAATTCACGATATGGCGCTTTAATGCAGGGTTCGTACCGATGCCGATCTCGCCGACATAGTGACTGCCCTCATCCGTTTCAACGGATCGCGTCAGATATTCTAAACCCTTATCCGCATCATAGCGCACCAAACGGCCTTGCTCGAATTCCAATGTGATGTTTTCGATCAATTTGCCCGTTGTCTCATCTGAAAACATGCCCTTGGCCACGATCTTGCCGTTCACGGAATCGCGATGCGGCGCAGAAAATACTTCTGATCCGGGGACATTCTTTGCCACCCGGCTGTTGCAGAACGTAAACCCTTCGATATTCATGCGAAGATCCGTACCGTCATTATTCGTCAACCGCAAGATTTTGCCGCCGTTCAATTTATGAATTAAAATCAAATGCGCTTGATTGATTTTTTCCCAATCGACGGCGCACATGCGGAAAAACAAATCGACATAGTCTTGATATTCCATGCCATCCACGACGGCCCCGGCGGGGGTCGGCAATCGCGTCGACGTATAAAACAAATTACGTGATTGTTCGTTGATCCGCGCTTCGGCCGTCATCGCATAGGTTTTCATCTTGGCTGGCTCAACCCGGACATCATGGATCGGATCCTGATCGACGGACATGCCGATGGTGCGCTTGATGCCGCTTTCACGGCGTTTGGCCATTAATTCGCCATAGGCGATGACTTGATCGTCGTTCAACAGATTCAACAGACTGCGGTGAAAACGCGGATCGACAAACCACGGATCGAATTCGGCTTTTTTGTCGATGCATTTTTGGATGATCAATTCACCGATGCCGCGGCCGTAATCGCATAGATTCAATAAAATCGGCGCGCGACGCTGGGGGTCGCCGCCATATAATAGCTCGGCAACGATATCCTGTTGCGCAGGTGTTGCAGGCAATGCGTTGAAATCCTTCCACGTGTGAAAGCGACGATCATCAGCCAAAGCAACGGCTTCCGGATTGTCGTGCAATCCCAATGCGCAGATCAGATAAAGACGTTGAAAGCCGTGCATGGCATCCAAAAATTCGGCTGCATTATTGGCCAAGTCGATTTCGCGCAACGCATCGGCGGCCTTATGCCCGAAATCGGTTTGGTCAGAGGCTTTGGCGCGTACCAGATCAAGGCGTGCAGAGAGGATCGGAAAGCGGGAAAATTGCAAATAAGACATGAAAACCTGTTTAAGTCATTGAATGCTGTTTGACAATGCCTGGTTTCGCTTGATTTTGGTCGTGAATCCCGTTAGGAAAGCACGCATGACCGACGCCAAAGACCCTCAAAGCCTGATCCGAAATTTTGCTATTATCGCCCATATTGACCATGGGAAATCAACCTTGGCCGACCGCTTGATTCAACGCTGCGGTGGGGTCGAGTTGCGCGAGATGAAAGAACAGATGCTGGACAGCATGGATATCGAGCGCGAGCGCGGCATCACTATCAAGGCGCAAACCGTGCGTTTAAATTACACGGCCAAAGATGGTGTCACCTATCAATTGAATGTGATGGACACGCCCGGCCATGTCGATTTCGCGTATGAAGTATCCCGCGCGATGGTCGCGTGCGAAGGATCGATCTTGGTCGTCGACGCATCCCAAGGTGTCGAAGCGCAAACTTTGGCCAATGTTTATCAAGCCTTGGATCAAAATCACGAAATTATTCCGGTCTTAAATAAAATTGATTTGCCTGCCGCCGACCCCGATCGCGTCAAAGCGCAAATCGAAGACGTGATCGGCATCGACACGTCCGACGCCATTTTGACATCAGCCAAAGCAGGCATCGGCATTGATGAATTATTAGAAGCCGTCGTCACACGTCTGCCCGCGCCCAAACCCGAAGACCCGGCAGCCCCGCTCAAAGCGTTGCTGGTCGATAGCTGGTATGACCCCTATTTAGGGATCGTTATTTTGACGCGCGTCATGGAAGGCACGCTGAAAAAAGACGACCTCGTTACGTTTATGGCGACAGGATTTAAAGGCACGATTGATCGCGTCGGTTTCTTTACGCCGAAACAAAAACTGGTCGATCAATTGGGCCCCGGCGAAGTCGGCTTCATTACGGCACAAGTCAAAGATATCTCGTCGACAAAAGTCGGCGACACGATCACGCATACAAAAAAACCGACTGCTACCGCGATGGAAGGCTTTAAACCATCGATTCAAGTCGTGTTCTGTTCGTTATTTCCCGTCGATTCATCGGAATTGGAAAAACTGCGCGAAGCCTTGGGTAAATTGGCACTGAACGATGCGTCATTCAGTTACGAAATGGAATCATCGGCCGCGTTGGGTGTCGGATTCCGTTGCGGTTTCCTAGGGTTGTTGCACATGGAGATCATCCAGGAACGGATGGAGCGCGAATATAATATCGACATGATCGCAACCGCGCCATCGGTCGTCTACAAAGTGCATTTAACCGATAAATCGATGCTGACATTATATAACCCTGTCGATATGCCCGATGAAGGCCGCATTCAATTTATCGAAGAACCCTGGATCAAGGCGACGATTTTCGTCCCGAACGACTATGTCGGTTCATTGCTGAAACTTTGCGAGGAACGCCGCGGCGAACAAGTGTCGCTAACCTATGCAGGGAGCCGCGTGGTGTTGGAATATAAATTACCGTTGAACGAAATCGTCTTTGATTTCTATGACCGTTTGAAATCGCTTTCAAAAGGCTATGCCAGTTTTGACTATCATTTGGATGGGTACCGCGAAGGCGACATGGTCAAAATGTCGATCCTGGTCAACTCCGAACCCGTCGACGCGTTAAGCATGATTGTTCACCGTTCCCAGGCCGAACGCCGAGGCCGTCAATTGTGCGAACGCTTAAAAGATTTGATTCCGAAACAGATGTTCAAAATCGCGATCCAAGCCACGATCGGTGCGAAAATTATCGCACGCGAAACGATCGGTTCATTCTCGAAGGATGTTACTGCGAAATGCTATGGCGGTGATATCAGCCGCAAACGCAAACTCTGGGATAAACAAAAAGAAGGTAAGAAAAAGATGCGTCAATTCGGCCAAGTCGAAATTCCGCAATCCGCCTTTATCGCCGCACTTAAAGTCGGCGATGAGTAATATTTCTAGTTGTCATTCCGAACGCGATAGCGGGGGAATCTTTAGCCTAACAACCGTGAAAGATCCCTCGTCGGCATACGCCTCGCTGGGGATGATACAGTTTTAAAACCTAGCGTCCCGCAACGACCGCCATGCGCAAGGTGATTTTATCTGCCAACTCCGTCAGAACCTGATGACGCGCTTCGTCTTGCGTGACTTGCGTCGTGTATTGGCTGGATAAAATGTTATAGGCGCTGGCGGCACGCATCGAACCGCGCTCGATCTCTTGACCTGTTGCCGTTTCCATCAACACGTAATCAGCCGTAATTACCAATTGCGTTCGCGTCGTCGTCGAGTCACGACGAATGACCAAATCGCGTCCACGTTCCGTCAGCGTAATGCGCAAGCGATAAGGCGGCTTTTCAGGTGTGCCGTTATTGTAAAAACGGTCGATCAGCGCATTGCGTAATTCTAGTCCCGCTTCGTTCGGGATCGTGTCGATCCAAATCGAATTCAGCACCGATACGCCGCCCGTCACCGTATTCGTGTTTTGATACACGGGACGAAATCCACAAGAGGTCAGGAGAAGGCAGAAAAATAAAATATTAACTACACTCCCGATTTTGCCAGCGAAGGCTGGCATCCATTTATCCCGACTAAGATCGTCTTTTATGTTTTGTGATGGACCCCTGCCTACGCAGGGGAGGACGGTGAAAATATAATTCATCATGCCACCACCACGTTGACGATGCGGTCGGGCACGACGATCACTTTTTTGATCGCTTTGCCGTCGATCCAGGCTTGCACGTCTTTATGCGCCAATGCCGTTTCTTCGGCGATTTTAATATCGCACCCGACAGGCAGCGTGATCGTCGCGCGAACTTTTCCATTCACCTGCACGCCGATAGTAACGGCGTCACGACGCGCCAGTTCCACATCGATGACGGGCCAATCGCTGTCGGCCAATATCGCTTGATGCCCCATTGTTTCCCACAATTCCTCACTCAGATGCGGCATAAACGGATTGATGATGCGTACGACCGATTCCAACGCTTCACGCAATGCCCATTTTTCGTCCATTGTTGACGCTTTGAACGCCGTGATCTCGTTGGTGAATTCGCGCAAACGCGCCAAAGCGGAATTGAATTGGAATTTTTCCAAACTATCGGTGAAAACTTGGATCGAACGATGCGTGATCTTACGCAACGCCGTTGCGTTATCCGAAAACGAAGATGGTTTTTCCGTTAAATTCGGCAAACCGCCGTCCAAACTTTCGGAAATCATGCGATATAATTTGTTCACGAAACGCCACGCACCGTCGATGCCTGCCGTTGACCATTCCAAATCTTTATCCGCAGGGCTATCGGACATCACGAAAAGACGTGTTGCATCCGCACCATACGCATCGATGCTGCTGGTCGGTTCGATCGTGTTCTTTTTCGATTTCGACATTTTGATGACGTCGCCTGCATCGACCGCCGTACCGTCATCAATTTTAACCCACTTGCCGTCGCGTTTTTCGACCTCTTCAGGATACAGCCATTTACCGTTTGCATCTTTGAACGTTTGATGTGTCAGCATACCTTGCGTAAAGAGACGTTTGAACGGCTCCTCAAGATCGATATAGCCGCATTCTTTCATCGCGCGCGTGAAGAAACGTGCGTACAATAAATGCAACACGGCGTGCTCGATACCGCCGATATATTGATCGACGGGCAACCATTTTTCGGCTTTCTTTTTGTCGAAGGGTTTATCTTTGTTATGAGGATCGCAGAAACGCATGAAGTACCAGGATGAATCCACGAACGTACCCATCGTATCCGTTTCACGCGTCGCATTTGTACCGCAATTAGGGCATGACACGTATTTCCAAGTCGGATGATGATCGAGAGGATTGCCAGGTTTGTCGAACGTCACATCTTCAGGAAGAAGAACGGGAAGATTCTTTTCGGCTACGGGAACGGTACCGCAATCGGGGCAATAAATAATGGGGATCGGGCACCCCCAATAACGTTGACGACTAACACCCCAATCGCGCAAACGGTATTGCGTTTCGGCGGTGCCGATTTCTTTTTCTTCGAATTTTTTGATCGCGACTTTTTTTGCCGCATCCACTTCTAGTCCGTTTAAGAAGTCAGAATTGAACAAACGCCCCGGGGCCGTATAGGCCAATTTCGTGACACGAAACGCTTCGGCGATTTCACCATCGGGAATGACGACAGGACGCACGGGCAATGTGTATTTGTTCGCAAAATCCAAGTCGCGCTGATCATGCGCAGGACATCCGAAAATCGCGCCCGTACCATAGCCCATCAACACGAAATTCGCGACCCATACCGTCAGTTCGATTTTTTTATCGAAAGGATGCGGAACCTTTAAACGCGTATTATACCCCAGTTTTTCAGCCGTCTCGATATCGGCTGCGGCCGTGCCACCCTTTTGACATTCGGCGATAAACGCCGCTAAAGCCGGATCCGTTTTGGCCAAAGCTGTTGCCAGCGGATGACCGGCAGCAATAGCCACAAAGGATGCTCCGAAAATCGTATCAGGACGTGTCGTAAATACTTCGATATTTTTTTCACCGTAACCGGGAACCATATCCAATAAATTGAATTTGAATCGCACGCCTTGCGATTTACCGATCCAGTTTTCCTGCATCGTCACGACTTTTTCGGGCCACTCATTCAGAGTTTTCAATCCGTCGATCAAACTTTCGGCGTATTTGGTAATGCGGAAAAACCATTGCGTCAATTTGCGTTTTTCAACTAAGGCACCGCTGCGCCAACCGCGACCATCGATGACCTCTTCATTTGCCAAGACGCAGTTATCGACCGGGTCCCAATTTACTTCGGCTTCTTTTTGATACGCGATATCATGCCGCATGAAATCCAGGAAAATTTTCTGTTGCTGATGATAATACGCGACATCACAGGTGGCGACTTCGCGCGACCAATCAAACGACAACCCCAGCAATTCGAATTGTTTTTTCATCGCCGCGATATTGTCATACGTCCAGGTTTTCGGGTGCGCATTGTTATCCAATGCCGCGTTTTCCGCAGGCAAACCGAAGGCGTCCCATCCCATCGGATGCAACACCGCAAAGCCGCGCGCTTTTTTGTAGCGTGTGATCACGTCACCGATGGTGTAATTGCGCACATGCCCCATATGCAGTTTGCCCGATGGATAGGGAAACATTTCCAGCACGTAATAACCGGGCTTGGATGAATCGTCATCCGCTTTGAACGATTGACGGTCATTCCATATCTTGCGCCATTTGGCTTCGGTGGATTTGGGATTATAGCGTTCGGGTTGCGCGGAAGATGTTGTCATCTATGTATCTCGTCAAATGGGAGTCTATTTATCCAGCGTAATGCATTCGCTGCATCGCGGGAAGACACTCTGTCGTATCCCGAGCAACGCCGAGGGATCTCTCTTTAAAGTGAGACCCCTCCGCTTCGGTCGGGGAACGAAGGGAGAGCAGAAAATAAAATTACTTCTCGGCGGCCGCGACTTTAAGTTGGCGAGCGCGCGTCAGAATCGCATTTTCCAATTCCGTTTGCGTGGCGGCCGTCACGGTCGCGTCTTTCCAGGTCGATCCGCTCATAACTTGGCGGAACACCGTGACCTTGAGCGCATCGGACCGTAATTCACGGCTTAGAATGATAATATTGGCTTTGACGCGTTCATTCTTGGTTTCAGGCGGCGAATACCAATCGGTCAAAATCGTACCGCCAAACGGATCAGCCGATGCAATCGGCATAAACGAGACTGTATCCAGAGCCGCACGCCATAGATAAGCGTTCACTGTAATGCCAACCCCTGCGCCGTTTTTAGCTTCGTCGCGGCCTAAGCCGAATAATCCGCCGCTGCCGAACATGCCTTCACGGTTGCCGACCCCGCCTTGGCCGCGCTGTGTATAAATAGTGTCGCCGTCGCCCGGGCGTCGAACCGGGTATTCAGCCTTGGTTTCCACGCTTTCACAGGCACTTAAAAGGAAAAGGACGGGCAGGATAGCAAGAAAACGAATACGCATCAAAGGCCTCGGCAAGGGTAAGAAGATCGATAATCTAGGTTAAGTAACGGAAATGTACACGAAACCCCTCGAAAAACAAGATAGTGGGACTAATCATAATTTCCTCCTTGTCTCCGTAACCCTTGCGCAAGCGAGGGTCTGGTCGTGTTGGCAAAGATCCCCGCTTACGCAGGGATTGCGTATCTAAAGGACTCTCACCCGTTCAAAACACCCATATTTAAACACTCTGTTAACTTTTTGTGGCTTTGGGGCCACAGGTGCGGGTAAAGCCTGGTGGAATGGGTTATGATCCGTTGACGCTGGGAATCTCCGTGGTTAAATGACCCCCAGTGATCGGATCGATCGGGAATATGATTCTTCCCGCTAAGAACGGTCCGATGTAACAAGACTTTTTAAACTCATCTGGAGAGACTCACATGAAAAAATTGCTCCTCGCTACAGTTGCCGTCATGGCCCTGTCAGCGTCAGCTGCACAAGCCGAAGTCAAATTGGACCTCGGTGGTTACTTCAAAGGTTATGCTGGTTATGCTGACCAAGACACAGCCGGTCTGCGTGAATTCGACATCAAACGTAAATCACAGATTTACTTCGATGGCGAAACAACATTGGACAACGGTCTGACAGTTGGTTACCACGGCGAATTGTTCCAAGAAAACGACGGCGGCGCGACAGCAGCTGACGGCGACGTGAGCGAAGACGGCTCAGGCCAATTGGAAGAAAGCTACCTGTATTTCTCAGGTAACTGGGGTCGCGTAAACGCGGGCCGTTCCAACAACGCAGCCTATTTGTTGCAAGTTGCAGCACCAGGCGCCGACAGCAACATCGACGGCCAAGACATCAGCGTGTCGTTCTACAACCCTGGCTTAGGCAATGGCGTAGACCAAGACTACAAACAAGCTGGTCCGGAAGGCAACAACTCGATCGCTGCTACGCAATACGCAGACAAACTCACCTACTTGACTCCGAAATTCAACGGTTTCCAAGCTGGTGTTTCGTACAGCCCGCAGCTTGACCAAAAAGAAAACACCGACAGCGTTTCGGGCATGAGCAGCGATGCTGATACTGAAGGCTTTGAAGATGCAGTCGACGCAGGTTTGCGTTTTGACGGCGAATTCTCAGGCGTTGGCGTACATGTCGGCGGCGGTTACTCGATGGCTTCACAAGAAGTTACCGGTGCTGGCGAAGATGACTTCCAAGAGTGGAACGCAGGCTTGAAACTGTCGTTCGGTGCTTTGGGTGTCGGTGCTGCTTACAACACCGACAACGGTGCTGCTGATGATGGCGACACAGACAACATGACAGCCGGTGTAGACTACACTTGGGGTGCTTATGTGTTCGGTGCTAGCTACTTCAACTCGCAAGCTGACGTAGTTGGCGGAGAAGATGAATTGGATCGCTACACAGCCGGTGCGACATACACCTTCGGACCT